>JAXMIV010000142.1:0-6264 GCA_034377045.1 Prosthecobacter sp.
TCCTCCACTCTGCGGCCGAGCAGGAGTTGATGGTAGCCGTTGGCCCACCGATGCGCCTCATCGCGAATGCGCTGAAGCAATTTTAGCGCGCCGAGTTCATGCGGAAGGACCAGCGGCTCCGATTCGCCGGGGCGATAGATCTCCTCGTGTTCCTTGGCCAAACCAATGACCGGCAGATCGTGCAACCCGAGGCGCTGAAGCTCCTGCATCGCCATCCCAAGCTGGCCCTTGCCGCCATCGACAATGATCAAGTCTGGCAAGGTGACGAACTTCGTTGAAACGGGGGTTTTTGTGCCGGCGTTGCTCTGCTCATTCAGCACCAGTCTCTCGATTCGGCGCATGGCCTCCAATGGATTTTCCTGGGTGGCATCGGCGGCGTCTTCACCCACGGCCTCGCGGCCTTCCAGCAAAATGCGGGAAAAGCGGCGGCGGATCACCTCGGCCATGCTGATGAAGTCATTTTGACCCGTGACGGCACGGATGCGGTAGCGCCGGTAATTGGACGTGTCGGGCACCCCGTCTTTGAACCGCACCATGCTGGCGACACAATGGGCAGTACCGATGTTGGCAATGTCAAAGCACTCCATTACCCGCGGCGGCCGCTCCAGGCCCAGAACCTCCTGAAGCTCCCGCACATCCGCGACGGCGTCGATGTTGCTGCCCGAAACCACTCGAGCCCTGGCGCCGCGCTCAAAGGTGCGCGTGGGGCTGAGGGTCTTTTTGAGATCTTCCGCCATGTCGCGCAATTCGGCGGCGCGCTCAAAATCCATCTTCCGCGCCGCGGTCTGCATTTCTTCCTCCAGTGCCGCCACGAGGTCGCGGACGCCTTTGCCCTCGAGGAAGCTGCAGGCTTCCTCCATGCGCCGGCGGTACTCCCCCGGAGTGACGCGGCCGATGCAGGGCGCGCTGCAATTTTTGATGATGTCGTTGGAGCAGTGCTTGTAGTCCTGCTCTCCCGGCCGGATGGGGCGGCAGACGCGCAGGCCGAATTTTTTGTTCAACCAATTCAGCGTCGTGCGCAATGCGCCGCTGTGGGCAAAGGGACCAAAGTAACGCGCACCATCGTCCTTGCGCAGCCGGGTCAGAGTGAACCGGGGAAATTCGTCCTGCAAATGCACGCGGACGAGCAGGAAGCGTTTGTCGTCGCGGAAGCTGACGTTGTACTTGGGCCGGAAATCCTTGATGAGGCGGCCTTCGAGGAGCAGCGCCTCCGGCTCGTTGCGTACCGGATGGACCTCGAAATCCCAGATGCTTTCGATCAGCGCCCGCGTCTTGCGGTCCCCGAGGCGCGAACGGGCGGGGGTGAAATAATGGCTCAACCGCTTGCGCAAATCCCGCGCTTTGCCCACGTAGATCACGCTGTTCAGCCGATCGCGCATGACGTAGACGCCCGGCGTGTGCGGTACGTCGCGCAGCTTCGCCATGAGATCGGGTTTTTGGCGTGGGGATGGCATTGCAGGGACAAAGAGTGAGCAGGGGACGCTGTTTTTGAACAACGATTTGAGCAATCGTTAAAGATACGCTTTAAATTGCCCTCAGGAAATGTGTTGTTCCAACCAGCGGGACGACTACCATCATCAGGCCGCCGTCGGAAAAAATCGAATCGTTGTGCTTTTGTCACCGAAGTCCACCTCAGTCCTCCGGAGTCTCCTCTGGCTGGTTGTGATGGCAGCCAGCCCGGAACTCCGTGCCGCTGACCCTGACGCCACGCACACGCTCGAACTGGCGCGAATCGACTTTGAGCGTTCGATGATCGAAGCCAGCCTGACGCCGCTGAAAAAGCACCTGACGGAGCTGGCCCTGTTGGAGAAGCAACACGCGGACACCCGCGATTACAGCGGAGCGATTGAAGCCCGTGATTTGCGCCGCCGGCTGGAGGATGAGCTGGAGCGGCTGGACAAGGAATTGCTGCTGCTGCAAACGCGGGAGCAGTCCCTGAAGGCCAGCCTTTTGCCCGACCGCATCCCTCTGCGCATCGAGGCCGCCGCATTGAACGGGGTCGTCCGCGAGGGCGGCAGCCTGACCCATTGGAGAAAGCCCGGCGCCTCAGCCTCGTGGAAACTTCCCACCCTGCCGCCTGGGGGTTACGAGGTGATTCTGCGCTATCGCTGCGGCTCTCTGGAAGGTGGGTCAGTCCAGATCCAGGAAGCCAAATTTAGCCTTACCGGGGACATGGAGACCACATTGAAAGGTCCCCAGGAGAAAAATCTGGGAACCCTCAAAATCACCGACGGTTCCGGTCCCCTGATCATCACGGCGCGGACGGTGGTGAAGGACAATTTGATGCAACTATTGGCCGTGGAACTGGTGCCCGCCAGCCGATAGAATGTGACCGGCATGGAGCTTTCCCCAACAATCCCGAGCACTTGGTTGCCCCCCCTGCGCAAGCGGCGGCGAGTGGGAGGCATGCTTGCCGCCTTGGGGCTGCTCTACGGTGCGGTCTTCGCCCAAACGACACCTCCATCTGCCGGGCCACCGCCACTCGTGGTCGAGCGCGCGGGCTTCCTGCGCCAAACTCTGGCGGATTCGCAACTGCTAACCGAGCAATATGAGAGGGCACTGGCGAAGTTGGAAGGGGAACTGGCGGCGGCAACGGAATATGAAGAAGCCCGCCTGGTGCAGCAGCGGCGGACTGAACTGAAAGCGCTGTATGCCGGCGAATCCACCCTAGCGCAGTCGCTCGCCATGCCACTATTGCCATCCCAGGCGCGCTTCAGCGGCTCCGCGGAAACCCGGGGCGACATGCTGACTGGGTGGCGCACCGGCGGCAGCGCCGCTGAATGGGCAAATTTGCGCGTCTCGCCCGGCCGCTACAACCTGGAACTGGAAGCCAACATGGTGGACGTACCCGCCATTTTGGGCAGCTTCGCGCCCGGCAAATCGCAACCACAGGAGCGTGCCGCCTTTGACTTTTACGAGGTTTCCCTACTGGCCGGGGCGGAAGAAAACCGCCGCACCTTTGAAATTCCCGCAAACACCAACGAGAGCGCCTTCACGCCGCTGCGCATCGGCCCGGTAAATTTCACCCGCAGTCCGGTCACGCTGAGATTGTCCGCGGCAGCGGGCTATCCCGGCAATGTGGTGCGACTGCGCAATCTGCGGCTGGTGCCGGTGACCGACGATGTCATTCCGACCGCCACGTCGGTACCCGCCAGCGCGGCGTCGCTCGGGGACATGCGCGAAAAGCTGTCCGACGCCCTGGTGGCAGCGCAAAAACCGGCGATGACGGCCTATCTCGAACAATTGCGCGGCCTGGCAGCGGCAAATCCCGAACTGGCGGATGAAGTGAATGTGGAAACCAAGCGGCTGCTGAAGATGATGGAAAACGGCCGCAATGACACCGGCGCGCTTCTGCGTCTGGTCGCCAGCCGCGCCGGCGTGGCCGGCTTTGAGGATCTGGATGGAGCACGGCTGGTTGAGGATCCGAAAAACGCCGGCGATCGCTTCGTGGTCGAACATGACGGCAAGCGGCTGACAGTGCGGCTGATGTGGATTCTGGCCGCGCCGCTGGATGACCGAGAGGGCGCGCGCAAAACCTTCGCCCGGCACTTTGGCATCGAGGAAGATGACACGGCTGGGCTGGCACGCGCGGCCCAGGAGTTCACGACCGGTTACCTTGAGGGCAAGTCCTTGCGCCTGTTGATCCGGCCGGGCAAAGAAAAGGACGGCACGGTGGCGGCGCTGCTGTTTCTGCCGGACATTGGACTGTATCAAAATGTGCTGGTCGACCAGGGACTGGCCGCCGTGCAGCCGCCATCGCGAAATCTCCGCCTGCCCGCCATGGAACGAGCGCTGCTGGGATTCCTCGCGGAACGTGAGCAGACCGCAAAACGGCAAAAAACCGGCGCCTGGGCGCTCACCGCAGAGGACCGCCGATGAACATTGATCGCTGCTTTTTGTTAGGCTGGAGTTTGCTTTTTGCCGCCGCTGGGGCATCGGCACAGGCGCCCACTCCTGTGGTGACGCTGCCCGTTCACAGTCCCGCGGTGGACGCCAGCTCAGAGAACTCTCGATTGCGCCAGATGGAGAGCATCTACCAGCAGCAGCTTCGCAGCCTCCACATCCCCCTTCTCGGCAAGTACCTGACCACCCTGCAACGCCTCGCCGCGCAAGCGCTCGCCCCGCTGCCCTACCAGCAGGAGATTGAGCGTGTGCAGGCCATCATCAGCGGTGGCGGTGTGGTGGATCTGAATGCCGCCGTGCAATCGCTGCGAGCGCCGGCGGAAATGCCCATGCCCACACCGATGCCGCCGCCAAAGAAATTGAAGGCACTAATTGCGCTGACGCCGGCCCTGGCGCGCAGCATTTCCCCTCTGCCCGCCAGCAGCGCCAGCCCCGGAGCAGCCGGCGTGGGTGAGATCGATTGGCGCATTGAATTGCTGCCGGCCGGCACCTATGAATTTGTCATGCACTATTCGTATCTGGATCCCCAGGAACCACTGGCCTGCGAACTGCAATTTGCCGGGCAAAAAATCAACTTCACGCTCGACGTGGCCGATTCCACGTCAAAGGGAGCCTTTCGCTTGTTGCGCATCGGACAGATCACCTTGGATCAGGAAGTGAAGGGTGAAAATCTGCGCCTGCTCGCAGGGACCAAGGAAACCAAGATTCTGCGGCTCCGGGAACTCGTCATCACGCGGGGGAAGCCAAACCCCTAGCGCCATGCATCTGCTGCTCACCAATGATGACGGCCTCACCGCCCCGGGCCTGCAGGCTCTGGAACAAGCGGTCTCAAGTTTGCCCGGCTGCCGCATCAGCATCGTCGCGCCGGAGACGGAACAATCGATGTGCGGCCACTGTGTCACTACGCGCAAGCCCATCGCGGTCAAACAAACGGGTGCGCAACGGTGGGCCGTGAACGGGCCTTCTGCGGATTGTGTACGCATCGCCCTCTTCGCCCTGGATTTAAAGCCCGACTGGGTGCTCTCGGGCGTCAATGCGGGCGGCAACATGGGCCAGGATGTCGTGATCTCCGGCACCTTGGCCGCGGCGCGTGAAGCGGCTTATCATGGGATCAAAGCGATCGCCTTCTCGCATTACCTCATCAAGGACATGCCGGTGGATTGGCGGCGGGTCAGCGCTTGGACGCGGCAGGTCTTTGAGTTGCTGCGTCAGGAGCCACCGGGGGATGCCGAGCTTTGGAACGTCAACTTTCCCCATCATCCGCCGGGGGATTTGCCCATTCCAAGCATGCAGCATTGCGACCTTGCGCGATCACCATTGAATGTGAGTTTTGAAGGGTTGAAGCCTGACGACGACACCGCCACCACCCGGTATCACTACACCGCCTCTTATGCCGAACGCCCGCGCGATGCCGGCTCCGACGTGGAGGTCTGTTTCGGCGGTGCGATCGCCCTTTCCAAACTGCGCCTGTAATGGACATGCTCCCTTCCCCACCGCTGCCCTGGTGGCAAAGGCTGCGTCTGCACCCGCGCATCCGCCGTCCGTTGCTGTGGAGCAGAGCGCAATCCGCCCGGCGCTTTTCTCAAATCCTGTTAGGCACAAAGCTCTCCCGCGGGGAACTGGGGCTGCTGGGCGAATTCCTCGCGTGCCGCTGCCTGCGCCAGCGCGGCCGGCGGGTGCTCTACTGCAACTACCGTGGCCCCAACCGCGGCGAAGTAGACATTGTGGCGCGGCACGGTGACGTGCTTAGCTTTGTGGAAGTGAAGACACGAACCACGACCGCTTTTGGCCGCCCCGCCGACGCGGTCACGCCTGACAAGCAACGTCTCATTCAACGTGGCGCGCTCGCCTGGCTGCGCCTGCTCGGCAATCCGCCGATCAAATTCCGCTTCGATATTGTTGAAGTCCTTCTGATTCCAGGGGAACTGCCCCAGCTCAATATCATTCAAAACGCCTTCCAGATGCCAGATGCATCCACGGCCGGAAGATCCGGGGACGCCGCCTGAAACACAACCCAGGGTAAAGAGGAATTCGCGCGAGATTTGAATGAAACGCGGCCTGCCGCTGTCAAACCTAACGAACCCATTAGAGATGCTGCAGCGTCTCACCCCGCGATCAAGGCCCCTCGGGCAGCATTCGCGAAATGGATCCACACGTACTTGGCGAACTTCAGCCGAGGCGGTCATAGAACCTCAACTCCTTTTTGTTATGAACGCGAACACCAACATGGAGTCTCCAGCCCCGGAGACCACGGAAAGCCCCCCCATCCAGGTGCTCATTGTGGATGAAAGCACGGACTATTGTGAGGCCATTTCCTCCCTGATCAATGCCGAGGAAGGATTTGCAGTCTGCGGTGTGGCG
>JAXMIV010000143.1:0-9871 GCA_034377045.1 Prosthecobacter sp.
CAGCGTCGTTGCTTGGCCATTCCACAGCGCTTCCATCACCTCTTTGATCTCGCCTTTGCCGCGTTCACGCAGCAGGGCCAGGATGATGCTCGGACGAATCGTCACGCTGTTGTCGGCTGCCGAGTCCTCACCCAGATCATCCAAATCGTCACGGATCTGATAAGCGATGCCGAGGTTCTCACTGTAGGCATGCAGAACGTCGGCCGTATCGTCGAGCTGGCCCGCCAAAGCAGCGCCAATCTTCAAAGCCACCTCAAATGCCGGCGCCGTCTTGCTGCGGAAAATCTCCAGCACCTGCGTGCCGCTAAGCGCCACCGGGTGGTTGGTCCAAAGCAACTCAGCGCCCTGGCCGCGGCACAGTTCGCTCTGCCCTTCCGCGGCCGCCTTGAGGCAGGCGCTGCGGATGTGGCTGGGAATATCGCTGTCGGCCAAAAGGCGATAACCTTCGCCGATCAGCAAATCGCCCACGTTCAGCGCCACCGGCATGCCGTGCTCCGAGTGCAGCGTCGGTTCGCCATAGCGTTCCGCGTCGTTGTCCTCGATGTCATCATGAATGAGCGAAGCCTTGTGGAAAGCCTCCACGGAAATCGCCGCACGTTTCACCGCATCCGAAATCGGCGCTTCCGCATCTTCCCGCAGAGCTTGATAAGCCGCGATCGTCAAAAATGGCCGCCAGCGCTTGCCGGCCCGTGCCAGCCAGTCGCGGGCAATCTGTTCCGTATGACCGTTCGGTTTGCCCAGCAGCGCTTCCAGTGCTTCCGGCGTGAACCAGGTCTTCACCTCGTCATGCAGCGCGTTCAGGTTCAATCGGCGCGTCTTATCATCACTGGTTAGGTGAATGTAGTCCCACACCCAGTCGATATCCACCGTGGTATCGATGCAGTCATCCTGCAGCAGCGGCACGGCCACCGCCGGGATCGCCGCCGCTTCCACATACGGAAACGTGCGCTCCAGCACCGGCAGGCAGGAAATGCCGACAATCGCCTCGATCTTCCCCGTCTGGATCAGCGACATCACAATGGCGCTGCCTTCCGCCACCAGCACCGCATAGCCCAGCTTCTCCGCCTCATTCTGAAAATCCTGGATCGAGCACAGCCCGCACTGCTTGCACAGCAGACCGAATTCATCAAAAGGCGCCGGGCACTTGCTCTCCACCCGCAGGCACTTCGGCATCAGCAGCAGGCGCTTCTCAAACGGCACCGTCGCCAGGCTTTCCCGCCACGTTTCGTTGGCCAGCAGCACCCCGGTGTAATCGCGGTAGGCACGATCAATCTGATGCTGCTCCATGATCGCATCCGTATGCCCCTGCAGCTCCTCCATCGGCAAAGGTGGCACCAGGTTTGCCTGCTCCGCGTAGCCGCGCACCGCCGCCAGAATGCGGTCACGCTCCGGCTTGGTCTGCGGGATGTTCTTCTTCGGCTGTCGGAAGCGCCGAGTGCTCCCAGGCACTGGAGGGGGTAGAGCGGCGGAACGAACAGCGACAGTGGACATGCGGAAATAGTGGGGAATTGAAAGACAGATACGCCGCCCAAGGGTTTGAGCGCCTGACAAGATCAGCACACTAAACCGCCAGAAAGAGCGCAAGTCTTGCACTTCCTTTAACGGATGGGACGGGCCAACGTTGGAGCAAAGCCTTCAGGCGCTCAAAAAAAGGGTGTGCAACCTCACAACCGCCCAGTCGTCGGCAAAAAGCCGGCCTACCTCAGCCCCGTCATCACCAATTCCTGGGCGTTGGAGTTATCCACCACCGTGCCCTTGGACTTGGGTTTCTTCTTTTTCGAAGGGCTGTCCTCTCCTGGGATGCCCTCTTCCTGCAAGATCGTATCCTGCGGCAGTGGCGCGGCCTCACCATCGGGCTTCGACTCGCTTTCCACATACGGGCTCTGCTTCTGGTACAGTTTCAGGCGCGTTTGAAACTCCGTCTCCAGATCCTTGCGCTCCTCCTCCTTCAATTCCTTGTCCGCGGGCAGCAGGGAAATCGCCCGCTTCTGCCACAGCACCGCTTCCAAAAACTCCCCGTTCCGCGCCAGGGCCGCCGCCTTCGTGTCCAGCATCTCATAGCGCTGCTCCTCGCCCGCCTCATCCATCAGGCGCAGCGCCCGCGACGAAAATTGCACTGCCTGCTCCCCATTGTGCAGCGTCTCATCCGGGCAGGTCGCCAGAAACCACGCCAGGTTATTGGCCGACCACGGATCGTCGCTCCGGGCGGCCCGCTGATACCAGGCCCCGGCCCGCCGATAATCCACCGGCACGCCCCGCCCGGAATAATACAGACCCGCAAGCCGGTTCATCGCCGGCACAAAGTCCTGCTGCGCCGCCCGCAGATAAAACAGCGCCGCCTTCGCCACGCTCTTGTCCACACCCACGCCGCGCTCCAGCTTCGCCGCCAGCGCCGTCAGCGACGGCGGGTGATTTTGGTCCGCCGCCTTTTGCAGCCAATCCGTGCCCTTCGCCGGGTCCGCCTTCACCCCGCGCCCCAGGTCGTACGCCATCGCCACTTCGTGCTGCGCCGCGGCGAAGCCGTTTTCGGCCGATTTCCGATACCAGTCAAAAGCCTTCGATTGATTCTTCGGCATCCCCACCCCGTCCTCATTCAGGGACCCCATGACAAATTGCGCCCGCAGGTGCTTTTGGTCCGCCGCCTTCTGCATCCACACCACCCCCTCCTTCTCGTCCTTCTTCATCCCCTCGCCGGTCAGCATCCGCAGACCCAGCTCGAACTGCGCATCCGCATCCCCCCGCTCCGCCCAGCTCCGCAGATCCCCCTCCTTTGCCCGCGGCTGCTGCTGCTTGGGCTGCGACTGCGCCCCGGCATCCCCGCAAAGGGTTCCACAAACCAGGGTTACGACGGCGAAAAAGGACCAGGAACGTTGCATGCGGGAATTAATTACGTTCGTCAGGCCCCGACTACAACAGACAAACAGAAATTGTCACCCCCGCCCGTTCCCTGCAAAGTAGCTCAGTTGGGCTCCAACTGAGGTTTGGCCCCCGAAAGAATCCCCCATCCCGTTCCGGTCTTCTCCTCATGCCCACCCGCCGCCAATTCCTCCGCGCCGCCTCCGCCACTGCCGCTGTCTCCACCTTCAACATCGTCCCGCGTCACGTCCTCGGCGGGCCGGGCTTTGTGCCGCCCAGCGAGACCATCAATGTCGCCATGATCGGCTGCGGCGGCAAATCTCGCAGCAACATGCTCGGCATGATGCAGCATCCCGATGCCCGCATCATCGCCGTCGCCGATCCCGCCGAAGTCACCGACCTGCATGCCTTCTACTACAAGAGCATGGCCGGCCGCCTCACCATCAAGGGCGAAATCGAAAAATTCTACGGCGAAAAGAAACCCGGCTACCGCTGCGCCGATTATGTCGATTTCCGCCACATGCTGGAAAAGGAAAAGGACATCGACGCCGTCATCGTCTCCACTCCCGATCACCAGCACGCCCATGGATCGCTGACCGCCATGCGCCAGGGCAAACACGTCTACTGCGAAAAGCCGCTCACCCACAACATCCGCGAAGCCCGCCTCGTCGCCAAGGTCGCCAAAGAAACCGGCGTCGCTACGCAGATGGGCAATGCCGGCCACTCCCGCGCCTTCATGGCTGACACCGTCGAAATGATCCGCGCCGGCGTCATTGGCGACATCTCCGAAGTCCACGCCTGGGTCCCCGCCAAACGCTGGAACCCCACCCTCCTCGCCGCGCCCACCGAAACGCCTCCGGTGCCCAAAGGCTTCGATTGGAACCTTTGGTTAGGCCCGCGCGCCGAGCGACCCTACCATCCCGCCTATGCCCCCGTCAGTTGGCGCGACTTCACCGACTTCGGCTGCGGCGCCCTGGGCGACTTCGGCTGCCACGACCTCGATTCCGCCACCTGGTCGCTCGACCTCCTCGCGCCCGCCACCATCGAAGCCCTCAACGCCGGCAAGACCGACAACGCCCTCTTTCCTCACGGTTCCCTCTGCTACTTCCACTTCCCCGCCGTCGGCAAACAAAAGCCCGTCAAGGTCACCTGGTACGATGGCGGCCTCATGCCCGAACTCCCCGCCGAAGCCGAAAGCCGCCGCAGCAAATTCCGCCGCGGCGTCAAATTCGTCGGCAGCAAAGGCGTCATGCTTTGCGAAGGCGCCGGCGGCGCCCCCTGGGTCATCCTCAACGACAAGACCGCCACCTTCGACAAGCCCGCTCAAAGCATCCCCCGCGTCACCGACCACTACCGCGATTGGCTCGACGCCTGCAAAGGCGGCCGTCCCGCCCTCAGCAACTTCGAATACGGCGCCCGCCTCACCGAAATCACCCTCCTCGGCGTACTAGCCGTCCGGTTAGGCAAAAAACTCCAATGGGACCACGCGAACATGAAAGTCACCAACGCCCCCGAAGCCGAGGAACTGATTCATGGCACATATCGGAAAGGCTGGGAGGTGGTGTAACAGAGACAAAACCGCCGCCCTGGACGTAGCTTGACATTCCAATGTCGAGATGGTTGTTAGGCCAAATAACACACTCCTGCATCTGCCGCCCGTTTCCGTTTATTGCCTCATGGAAAGCGACAAGAAGAGAAACGCATGGATCGAAGCCGCAAAGATCCTCTGCGCGAACCCTCTATCGAGTGTTCGTTGCCCCGAATGTGAGCACGCCTTCCTGCAAGTCACCGACGAGCGCATTGACGACACGCACATTGACAGGCGCCTGCAATGCCCGGAATGCAACAGAGATGAATTCATTTTTATGCAGGGCTAAAGCCAGAAGAATGAGGGCATCCCACCTTGCCGCGCGCATCGGGACTTGTTTGAAACAGAATCTCCTGTAATATGTAGGAGTTCAATGAGGTTCATTCCACCATGAAGTACCGCATCTTACTCGAAACGGATGAAGACGGCTGGATCATCGCCACATGCCCATCGTTACCCGGCTGCATTGCCCAGGGGCGCACCCGCACTGAGGCTTTGGCGAGTATGAATGACGCCGTGGCGGGCTATATCGAGGTCTTGCGTAAACATGGTGACCCGGTGCCGTAACTTTCGCAGAACCTGAAGTCGACTGAACGGAGTCGACAACTCCCCTCCTGTTTCCGTGCCTTTCGTGTATTCCGTGGTTGTCATCGATCCAGTGTCAGCACCTGCCATCCCTCCCCTTTGCGTTCTCTGCGTTCTTTTGCGGCAATCCCAATGACCAAAAAAACAGACCGAAATTATTCCCTTAATTTTTTTGCCCTAAATCTTTTTGCCTCACCTCAATGGATGATCTCCTCCCTGTGTGACGTTAATCGACTTCACCATGACCCGGCTCACCCTCGCGCTCACCGCCCTCCTCCTCGCGCCTACCTTCGCCGTTCACGCCAAAGGCGCCAAAAGCTCGGCCGCCGATGCTCCCGCAGGCAAGCCTTACGTCTACAAGACCTCCGCCGGCCAGCCGCGCCAGATGGAGATCTACTTCCCGCCCAATCACAATCCGGCGCAGGCGAAGGTGCCCGGTCTCATCCTCTTCCACGGCGGCGGTTGGACCGGCGGCAACCTCTCGCAGTTCCGCATGGCCTGCGCCTACTTCGCCAGCCGCGGCCTCGTTTGCGCCACGGTGAATTATCAAATGCTCAGCAAAGCCGATGCCGCCAAAGTGCCCGCAGGCGAAACGCACAAACGCGTCTGCATCACCGATGCCAAAAGCGCCATCCGCTGGTTCAAGCAAAAGGCGCCGGAACTCGGCATCGACCCGCAACGCATCATCACCGGTGGCGGCTCCGCAGGCGGTCACATCGCCGTACTCGCCACCACGAACCCCGGCCTCAATGATCCCGCCGATCCGAAGGACATCGACACCTCCGTCGTCGCCTACCTGCTCTTCAATCCCGCTTTCGCCACAAATGACAATGAGGACCCCGAAATCGACGTGCTGCGTCATTTGAAACCCAGTTTCGCCCCTGCCATCGCCTTCTTCGGCGACAAGGATAACTGGAAGAAGGGCTGGGACATCGCCTATCCCAAGCTCAAGACTCTCGGCAACACAACGACCCAAGAGCAGATCGCCCCAGGCCAGTCCCACGGCTTCTTCAACAGCGACCCCTGGCAAACCGTGACCCTCATCGCCGCCGATCGTTTCCTGGTGCAGCAAGGCCTCCTCACCGGCGAACCCACGCTCAACGCACCTGCCACGGGCGAGAAACTCCTTCCCACACCCTAACCACAAAGACCATGAAAAAACTTCTCCTTCTTCTCGCCTCCTTCACCCTGGCCACCGCATCCCTCGCCCAGGACGGCTTCACCTCCCTCTTCAACGGCAAAGACCTCACCGGCTGGGATGGCGATCCCAAACTTTGGAAGGTCGAGGATGGCGTCGTCATCGGCACCTGCAGCGGCCCGGAAAGCCCCGTGCTCAACAGCTTCCTCATCTGGCGCGGCGGCAAGGTCGCCGACTTCGAATTGCACGCGACCATGCGCGTGATCGGCGACAACAACTCCGGCATCCAGTATCGCAGCCGCGAGATGCCCGAAGTGGCCCCTTGGGTCATCACCGGCTATCAGTGCGACATCCATCCCGCCACCGAACATCTGGGCGCGACCTATGAAGAGCGAGGCCGCAGCGTCCTCGGTTCCAATGGCAAAAATGTCATGACCGATCCCGACGGCGCCCTCTGGCTGCTCTCCGAGCACGATCCCGTGAAGGCCGATATCTCCCAGTGGAATGACTACACCATCATCGCCCGCGGCAACCACCTCATCCACAAGATCAACGGCCAGGTCACCTCCGAACACATCGATCACGACGAAAAGCGGCGCGCCCTCGAAGGCCTCCTCGCCATCCAACTCCATCGCGGCAACGCCAACACCGTCCAAATCAAAGACCTCCGCCTCAAACCGATCACCGACGCCAAGCTAACTGCCTTCGCCCTTCCCGCCAGCGCCAAAAAGATCGGCCGCCCGCGAGTCATCCATCCCCAGGGCACTGGACCGGTAGTGGTTCCGAAGAGGAAGTGAGTCCGGCGCTCAGCCAGCCCGACTACGCGGAGTCCTTCATGAGTTCTGAACGAGTTCTGCCGTTACCACACGCCCTTCCGCAGGCAGAATCTCAAAGCCGTTCACGACGGCAGCCTTGCCACGCGCCAACGGAGTCGCGGCACTGAGAGCCACTCGCGCAAGATCGGAGAGCACTTCCCCGGCGGTGCGGCGTGTGCGCACGGAAATCTCCTGGGCGGCTTCCAAGACGTCGTGGTCGATGTCCAGAATTGTCCTCATGGCGGTCACTCGACTGCATCTGACGCCAAAGGCAAGAAATGCCGATCCCAAATCATCACCACCGCTCATGCCGGCCAAAGGCCAAACGCATACCAGCCAACCCGAGCTCCCTTCCTGCATTCCTGCCTTCCTCATTAAATCCCCATTCCTTTGCCCCCCATTCCTTTGCTCAAAATCATCAATCACTGAGCGCCGCAAACTTCCCCTCCCCCCTACCGCCCCGTCGCTCCCGCCTGACCCAACTCCCAGCCATTGCCGGCGGCACGCACCGCAACGATCGCGGCATCTTGGGGCCAGGGGAGTTCGTGCTGATCTTTGAAGGTCACCGCGAGCGTCTGCCACTTGCCACTGATCAGCGCCTGCACCACCCACCACCGCGAAAAGTTTTCCCAGCGATGATCCTGAAACGCCCAACGCGCCACACGCTTGCCCGCGCTATTCGTCAGCGCCTGCACCGTCGGCGCCGGCAGGGCGACGTTGCTGAGCCACGGGGTCGGCGGCGGAATGGCGCGCACCGGGTAGGCGCGTTCCTTGGTCATCGTGCCGAGCTTTCCCACGTCCCGGTCCAGCGCGCCGAAGTTCCAATGAAAATGCCCCGGCGTCATCTTGGCGCCGCGTTCGCGCAGTACGCTAATCTCGCGCAGGATCTCACCAGCCACCCGATCATCACCCACCTTGCTGGAGTTCATGCCGGGCCAAATGTGCCTGCCCAATGGGTTTTCAGTGAGCCACCAATCGTAGTAGGTCGTGAAGCCCAGCTTCGGCCGGTCGATCGTCCAGTACAGTTGCGGCGTCAGGTAGTCGAGCCAGCCGTTTTGCAGCCACTTGCGCGAGTCCGCGCCCATGTCCTCATAGGGGTCAAGCCCGCCACCCGTACCAGACGGATAGTTAGGCCGCCACAGGCCAAAGGGACTGATGCCAAACTTCACCCAACGCTTGGCCGCCTTGATGCCCTGATAAAGCTTCTGCACGGTGTCATCGACATTCTGGCGGCGCCAGGCGGCCAGTTCCAGTTTGCCGCCGCCGCTGTGGTAACTGCCAAAGGTATTCTCATCCGGAAATGGCACGCCCTTCTTGTCCCGCCCCGGAATCGGATAGGGATAAAAGTAGTCGTCGATATGGATGCCATCGACGTCATATCGCCGCGTCACATCCAGCATCACATCGATGGCCTTCTGCCGCACCTCCGGCACGCCCGGATTCATCCACCAATCGTTGCCGTACTTCATGGTCCACTCCGGGTGCTGCCGACGGATGTGCTCGGTGCTCGGTGGGTGTTTCTCGCCCAACGCGGCGCGGAAGGGATTGAACCACGCGTGCAGTTCCAGCCCCCGCTGATGAGCCTCCTTCACGGCGAACTCCAGCGGATCCCATTTGGGGAATGGCGCCTGCCCCATCTGGCCCGTCAGATAGGGCGACCACGGCTCCAGCGCCGATTCGTAAAAGGCATCACCCGCCGGGCGAACCTGAAAGATGATGCAGTTCAAACCCACATCCTGGGCGGACTGAATCAGCCGCCGCAACTGCTCTTGCTGCACGGACACCGGCAGGCCTGGCTGGCTGGGCCAGTTGATATTCGCCACCGTGGCGATCCACGAGCCGCGCAGTTCCCGCGCCGGCAGCGGCACGGTGACTTGCGCGGACAGCGGCAGGAGCCCGAGGAGAATGAAAGTGGAGAAAAAAAGACGAAGCGGGGACACGCGAAGATTTACGCATCTTCCTACGCTTGCCGATGCACGCAAGCCTTCAGCGACCCGCGTCATGCAACCAATGCAGCCACCCCAAACGAATTTTTCACGTGAGCCGAAGCTTAGATTGTCGTACCATCATCCGTCCATGCAACGACCCCACGGCACCGCGCGCCTGCGTTTCCTCAAATGCCTCATCCCCCTGCTCGTCCTGAGCATGGCGGGATGCGCGGACTTTCGCGCGCCAGCCCTGGAAAAACTCCAGGGCACCACCAAGGACAAAAGTCCCAAGAAACCCGGCCAGACCAGGCAGCAGGCCGCCGATGAAGCCCTCCTGGCAGCGGCGGAACGCGCCAGCGGCATCGTACCCGCCAAAGCGACGGCCGGATCGTCCGTCGACCTCACTTTCCTCCTGAGCATGGACTACACGGAGGCGAAGGCCATCTCCACGCAGAGCGCCGAAACCTCCAAAGGCACCAAGATTGCGGCGGACAAGATCGAAGTGCTGAAGACCGACAAAGAGGGCAAAGCCAAAAAACTGACCGCCAAGGGCAAGGTTTACATCGAAACCGGCGCTGCCGACGGCGCCAAGATTCTCTGCCAGGAAGCCTACATCAATGGCGACGAGGCCATCCTGCGTGGCAAACCCATCATGCAGCGCGGCGGCAGCATCGTCGAAGGTCTCGATGAAGGCACTGTGTTTTACATGCTGGGCACCCGCTTGCGGGTGATCGGCCTGCACCGCCTGACCAATGAAGGCGCCATGCTCGCCAACCTCCCCGATCTCGGCCCTTGGACCGGTGGTCCCAATCCCCTCTTGCCGCCTCTCAACGAAGGGTCCGTCCCCAGAAACATCCGCGCTGAGATGCTCAAGGCCGCCGAAGCCGAAGCCGTGCTCCAGCAGGCAAAACTCGAATCCCTCGATCAGCCTGCCGCCCCGCCCGCCCCCTGGATCAAGGAC
>JAXMIV010000144.1:0-5664 GCA_034377045.1 Prosthecobacter sp.
GCCAGCCCTTGATGGGGCATGGGGCGATCATGAATGGGGTGATGACGGTGGAGTGATTTGAGTTGGGAGTTGGAGGGCGGAGTTCGGAGTTGGGGATGCGGAGCCGTTGGGCTTGGCGGACTCAGTGCTCAGTGCTCAGGAACATTCAAGGCGAGGCATGAAATCCAGTGATTTAGACCAGTTCTCGAAAATGTTGTCATAAACTCGTCTTTGGACGGCACTGGGATTGGATGAGGGCCGGTTGTGCAAACAGTGACTGAAGAGCGGTGATGAGGCGGTCTTGGAGTTGCGGCGAACTTTGGGCGATCCAGCCGTTGAACCAGTCAGCTTTCAGGCGCAGCCAGAGGCGCTCAATGGCATTGAGGTCCGGAGATCTTGCCGGCAGATAAGCCGGCTCGAAGTGGTGCCAGTTGAGCCTCTTGACCTTGTGCCAGGAGGCGTTGTCGAGCACCAGCAACGCACGGCGACCTTCAATAGCAGGATTCTCTTCGGCCAGGGTATCCAGGAAGGCTTGGAACGTATCACTATCGCAAAGATTGAAGAGCATGGAGCACAAGCGCCCATCCTTGGGCCGCACGGCGCCAAAGACATTGTGACGGATGTGTTCACCCAAGTAAGGTGAGGTGCGCACGCTGCCGATCTTGGTCCATTGACGACGGGGGCGTGGGTCGCCTTCGATGCCGCTTTCATCGCTAAACCACAGGTCCACGTTCTCATCGGCCTGCCAGGCTTGTAACTTCTCACAGAAGGCCTGCCGGGCTTCTTCATCCTGATTGAGCGGCCAGGGTCTTGGCACCTTCAGCTTGTAGTCCTGCTCATGGAGGTAACGCACCGTGGTGCTGTAGCCTAACTCTATTTGCAATTGAGTTTTGATCCATCCATGCAACTTCACGGCCGTCCAGTGGCTTTGATTAGCTTTGGAGGGTTCATCAACCAAGGGCATAATCTTTTCCTTGAGCGCCTCGGCAGACAAGACTCGTGGCCGTCCACTGCTGCGACCAGGGATCAAACCATCTATCCCGCGCGCGTTAAAAGCCTGCATGTAGCGCAGGATTTGCCGCTCACTGAAATGGGCAAGGGCAGCAATTTCCTGGTAGGTCTTGCCTTCGTAGAACCACAGCAAGGCCTGCAAGCGGCGAAAGCCCTTCTTCGTTGGGGTGCAGTCCATCGCCCGGCGAACCTCTTCAAGAGTCGCATTTTCAAAGTTCAGTTCTGTGCGCGGACGGCCCACGCTTTCTATTCATTACCAACATTCTGGAAAGTACAGAACTATTTTAGACAATCTTTTCGAGAACTGGTCTAGGCCGCTTGCTAGGTGGGGGTGCTGCTTTTAAGTGATGAAACTACATGAAGAAAATGCTCATTCGAAGTGCCTTGCTGGCGCTTCTGTTGGCCATCGGCTTTAGCATCGTGCGGCTCATTGCGCGTGAGCGAGACTCGTGGACGGAAGTCGTGCCAGGGGAAGGCGGCGCTGCGGAAATCGAATATCACTACTCGCAACGGAGGTATTTCGGGCACCCGCATGTTATCGGGTTTGGCGGTGGCGATGAGAAGTTTGATCTGCGGATCAAACACGGTGGAAAGACCTATCGCTGGCAAGGAGCTGCTATCCCGGTCGTGCTGCGGCACCACGGCGATCAGTTGTTCATGGTGGGATTCGACAGAGAATCATCGCCCAAGGGATGCGTCTTCAGGCTGTACCGAAGCGACGCGGACCGAAACTTCACCGAGATCGACCGAGCGGAATTTCCCAAGGATCTCGCCATTCAGAACCTCTGGCTGGACAGTAACGGCGAGCAAGCTCTCAATCCGATGGATGCGTCGAATCGCCATTTCTGTTCGTCCCTGACGGCCCGGCTATGGCAATATCTTGAACTTGGAATCCAGTATTGGGAGGAAAAGCCGGCGAAACCTGACTTTCTTATTCGGTATCGGGATTCCTATCTCAAATCCGTGGTATTCGGAACAACGAAGATGCCTGGAGCCGTCGTTGGAGGTTCGTCTCCCGAATTTCGGAGGGTGCATTGAGCGGCAAAGATTGTTGGGCTTCCCGACAGGCAAAAGAATACGCCCAGCAACCTGTCGAGGGTTGAGGGGCGGCGGGGTATGTTCTAATCACATGGGTGGCAGAACCTCCCAAGCACATGGGTTACAGGTTTGAGGCATGCCCTGGACTACCCAAACGCAAATGACTGAACGAACCAAGATGATGTTGGAATATGTTGAAGGCGGTTACAGCGTGGCGGCTCTGGCGCGGCGTCATAGCGTCAGCCGCAAAACGGCCTACAAGTGGATAGGGCGCTTCGAAGAGGAACAATGGCCAGGGCTGCAAGACCGTTCGCGTGCGCCGCACAACCAGCGAGGAGCTGTGAGCGATGAAGTCGAAGCGCAGATCCTGGCCTTGAAGAGCCAGTGGCCGCTGTGGGGCGCGCCGAAAGTCCACTTCATACTACAGAGCTTGATGGATGCACGAAGTTGTCCCTGCGAGAGCAGCGTGAGCAATATTCTGCGACGCCACGGCCTGACCAAAGCGCCCAAACCGCGGCGTATCCGCGGGCCGCAGGCGCCAATGGAATACGGGAAGGAGCCAAACCAAACGTGGTGTGCGGACTTCAAAGGTTGGTGGCGCACCCAGGACGGCCGGCGCTGCGATCCACTGACCATCACGGATGCTTCCAGCCGCTATCTCATTCGTTGCCAGGCCTTCAGTGAATCGACGGCCACCGCCATGGTGCAGCCGGTTTTCATCGCCGCGTTTCGCGAGCACGGGGTGCCGCAGGCCATGCGCACGGATAACGGCCCGCCCTTCGCCAGCGGGGGCCTCTGCGGTTTGAGCAAGCTCTCGGTGTGGTGGCTCAAGCAAGGCATCCGGCTGGATCGCATTGAGCCCGGACATCCGGAGCAAAATGGCAGGCACGAACGCATGCACCGCACGCTAAAAGAAGCTATCGGAGCGCCTGCGCGCAACCTGCGTGCCCAGCAAGCGGTGCTGGATGGCTTCCGTCACCAATACAATGAAGAGCGACCGCATGAAGCTTTGGGGTTTGGAGTGCCCGCAGCGCATTATGCGGCCTCAAGCCGGGCATGGTCGGAGAAGCTGCCCGGAGCAATCCAATACGCCGATGACTGGGAATCGCGCCGCGTGCGGCCATCCGGACAAATGAAGTGGCGCAACCACGATGTGCGGATCAGTGATGCGCTGGTGGGTGAGCGCATCGGCTTGAAACCGCAGGCTGACGGAGTCTGGGAAGTGTTCTTTGGAACGATGAGCCTGGGAATCTTTGACGAACGCAAAAAGCGCCTTCAAGCCCACCGCAAAAAAGAGCAACTCATTGCGGAGCCCCCGGTGCCGGACGTGATTTTTGGGGACTCCGGCCTCTCGCCATCGCTCCGCTCGGCTCAAGAGCCAGAGCCCCCAAAAAATCACGGGCTTTCCTGTGTAAACACCCCCATCCATCCACCTGCGCAAGCTTCAAAAAGTGTCACCCATGTGCTTCCGAGAATATGTCACCTATGTGCTTGAACATACATCCTTGCCACGTTCATTGCGCGCCGGGACCCAGGGTCATTCGGGCAATTCTACTGTGGACAGCCCCCGCACTGCCGGGCATTTTAAAGGCTCGGCTGGTGGAGCCGGAAAACTTTTCTAATCTCAAACTGCAAGCCCTTATGGACCCTGAAATGACGATGTTGGAATGCGAGGACGCCATGACCAAGGCCGTCGAGTATGCCATCCATGAATTCGCCGCGGTGCGGACTGGGAAGGCTTCACCGGGGCTGGTGGAAGGGCTGGACGTATTTGTGCACAGCTACGGCTCGCACATGAAACTCAAGCAACTGGCGATGATCACCACGCCGGACGCGCGCCTGATCCGCATCGAGCCATTCGACTCGGCCACCCTGCCGGACATTGACCGAGCGATCCGCGAGTCCCGCCTCGGGCTCAACGGCAGCATTGAAGGCAAAGTCATCCGTCTGCCGATCCCGGTGCTGTCCCAGGAACGCCGCGAGCAGATGGTGAAGCTGACCAAGCAGATGGGCGAAGAGGCAAAAGTCCGCGTCCGCTCCGCCCGCCGCGAGGCCATCGAGGCAATCAAGAAAGGTGAAAAGGACGGCTCGATCACGGAGGACGACCTGCACCGGCTGGAAAAAGAAGTGCAAACCCTGACGGACAAAAAGATCGGCGAACTGGACCAGCACATGGCGTCGAAAGAAAAAGAAGTGATGACGGTGTGAGGTGTGCCTTACCATTCCCGCCGCCATGTTTGCCACCTCTGATTTGCTCGATCTAAGCCGTACCCAGCACGGTATCTTGTTTCCTGCCGGAGAGCCGGTATGGACAGCGCTGACGAGGATCGAGTCCTATCTGGAATTCCGCCTGCAGAGCGAAGTGCGCACCCAGGTGCCCCCCGGCGCCTTCGTGGGTGATAGTGTCTTTATTGATGAAGGCACCACCATCGAGCCGGGCGCGATGATCAAAGGCCCGGCCTGGATCGGCAAAAACTGCATGATCCGCGCCGGCTGTTACATCCGCGAGAATGTGATTGTCGGCAACGGCTGCGTGCTGGGCAATTCGTGTGAGTTCAAGAACTGCGTGATTTTCGACAGTTGCGAGGTGCCTCACTACAACTACGTGGGCGATTCAGTGCTGGGCCACAAGGCGCATCTCGGCGCGGGCGTCGTGCTCTCCAATGTCCGCCTGGATCGCGGCGAAGTGACGATCGATGACGGTAAGAAGTCTGTGCCGACGGGGCTGCGCAAATTTGGCGCGATCATCGGCGACTATGGCGAGATCGGCTGCAACAGTGTCCTCAATCCCGGGTCCATCATTGGCCGGCGCAGCGTTGTTTATCCGTTGACGAGTTTCAGCGGCTACCTGCCGCCGGACAGCATCCTGAAAACGCGGCAGCAGCAGACAGTGGTGAAGCGGACCTAACTAGATTTGCTGAAACTTTCAAGGGTTCAAGGGTCAGTGATCAGGACGGGTGCGCCGCACTTCGCGCGCCAAGCCAATAAGGGACTCACGCAAAGGCGCAAACGGGTTTGAATCAGGTATCTTCTGGAGATAAGGCGGTTGCTTCGTGCCCGCCGCTCCACCCTCCCAACCCGACAATCGTTCAACAACAAGCCAGACCCCAGCGTCATCCCCATTCCTCTGCCCCCATTCCCTTGCCAATCAAGAAGTCTCCGTCCCCTCCATTTTTTGTCAACAATTCCCCGAAAAATGTTCGTTTGAACTTGACATCTCGCCCCACCCGTGCGATACTCCTCCCGTTAGACCAAGCACCCCTTCGTTCGTCAGTTTCAGCAACCCATTGTGAAGGGGTTTTATTTATTCCACGGATTCCAATCCGCGGGTCACATCGGCAAATTCATCACTCGGCCCTCCCTGCGCCCTCCCTGCCCTCCGTAGCTTTAGCGAAGGATGGGTGCAGCCCATCCTTCCGGCACCTCTTCTCTGCGACCTCTGCTTCTTTGCCTCCCTGCGGCACAACCCAAACGCCCCCCGCCCCATTCCGCCCCGCGCCCTGCATCAGCCCACCGATCACTGCCCACCGCCTACCGACCACACCGCCATGCTCCCCCTCCCCGACCCCCGCCACGAACTCTTCGTCCGCGCCCTCGCCTCCGGCTGCAACGTCGCCCTCGCCTACCATCAGGCCG
>JAXMIV010000145.1:0-2521 GCA_034377045.1 Prosthecobacter sp.
AAGCCCGTGGAGTATGGAAGCATCTATTTCGGCTACGGCACCTCGTTCAACCCTTCGATCGATGGCGGCGCGGGATTAGCCTTGACCGGGGCCATTGCCAACCTTGAACCCGAAGAGACGCGGTCGATGGAACTTGGCACCAAGTGGGACCTGCTGGATGAGCGGCTGTCATTGAGTGCGGCGCTGTTTCGTACGGACAAAACCAATGCGCGTGTCGCCGGGCTGGCGCCTGGAACCACGGTGCTGGCCGGCAACCAGGTCGTCGAGGGCGTTGAACTCGGCATGGCGGGCAGCATCACCAAAGATTGGCAGGTCCTCGCCGGCTACGCCTACATGCGAAGCGAATCGGAAGCCTTGGTGACCGCTCCCGCTGAACTGGGCAACACCCCAGATCATAGCTTCAACCTCTGGACGACCTACAACCTGCCCAAGAATATCCAGGTGGGCCTTGGCGCCCAGTATGTGGGCGACCGCAAGAACGGCAACGCTGTGACGTCACGAACCGCGCCAGGCTTTTGGACAGTGGACGCGATGGTCACTTACAAGGTCACTGATCACTTCAGCTTGCGGCTGAACGTCTATAACCTGGCGGACGAGCGTTACATTGACCGCATCGGCGGCGGTCACTTCGTCCCTGGAGCGGGGCGCTCCGCAGCGCTGACGGCGAGCATTAAGTTTTAATTATCGCCGCCATGCTTATCCAAGTTCCCAACATTCTCACCCCTGAACAAATCGTTCACGCGCGCAAGCTTCTCGATGAAGCGGAGTGGATCGACGGCAAGGTCACGGCGGGTTATCAGTCCGCGAAAGCGAAGGACAACATGCAGTTGCTGGAAAACCACCCGGCATCCCGCGAACTGGGCGAGATGATTCTCGGCGCGTTGAGCCAAAATCCGCTGTTTCTGGCGGCGGCGCTGCCGCTGCGCATCTTCCCGCCCCTGTTCAATCGCTACACCGGCGGTCAATCTTTTGGTACGCATGTGGACAATGCCATCCGGCAATATCCCAATGCGCCCGTGCGCATCCGCACCGATCTCTCCGCGACGTTGTTCTTCGCCGGACCCGAAGAGTATGATGGCGGTGAGTTGTGCGTGGAGGACACGTATGGAGTTCATAAGGTGAAGCTGCCGCCCGGTCACATGGTGCTGTATCCTTCCACCAGCCTGCATCACGTGACACCAGTGACGCGCGGTGCGCGCCTCTGCTCCTTTTTCTGGCTGCAAAGCATAATCCGCGACGACGGCAGGCGTTCCCTGCTCTTCGATCTCGACCTCGGCATTCAAAGACTCAGCCGCGATCTCTCAGGCAATGCCACCGCGGACCAAGTCGCCGTACAAATGACGGGAGTGTATCACAATCTTTTGCGCCAGTGGGCGGAGATGTAAGCCCTGGCCCTCATGCTTCGCCACCTCACCTTTCATCGCGCGGTCTTCTGGCTGCATTTGTGCACCGGCCTGGTTGTCGGCTTGCTCATCCTGTCCATGGCCGGCAGTGGTTTGCTGATTGCCTATGAACGCCAGATCACCGAATGGGTGGACAGCGGTTTCAAGGCTTCGCCACCCGCGCCCGGGGCCGCGAAACTGCCCATGGACACGATTCTTGCGAAAGCGCGTGAGGCCCCGGAGGGCATCACCTGGAAGTCTGATCCCACCGCGCCTCTCCTACTGAACCTAGGCCACGAAAACCTTCTTTATGTGGACCCATATACCGGTGCGAGACTGGGTGAAGGCGACAAGGCATGGCGCGGCTTCTTTCATCTGATGACCGACTGGCATCGTTTCCTCGGCCAGCATGACAAGACCCGGCCGATTGGCAAAGCCATCACCGGCGCAGGGTGTCTTGCTTTCGGCGGGCTGCTCATCAGCGGCATCTACCTCTGGTGGCCGCGGCACTGGCGGCTGGCCAACCTGCGCGCCGCCCTGCTCTTCAATCGCGAACTTCGCGGCCGCGCGCGAGATTGGAACTGGCATAACGTGATCGGCTTCTGGAGTTCCTTCCCCATGCTTTTGATCATCCTCACCGGGCTGGTCATGTCTTATGGCTGGGCCAACAATCTCCTGTTCAGCCTCACCGGCAACGAACCACCGCCAGCCCGTGAAAAGCGCATGAAACCTGGCGAACCGACGCCAGTTCGCACCGAAAGACTGACTGCCCTAATCGCCAAGGCCGAACAAGAAGTACTGAATTGGCGGACCATCAGCCTGCGCATGCAAGGACCGAACGCCGCCTTCATGATCGATGCGGGCCATCGCGGACGACCGGATCTGCGCACCATGCTGACGCTGAATCCCCAGAGCGGTGAAGTCGTCAGTCGCGAATCCTTTTCCAGCTACAACCTTGGCCGCCAACTCCGCGCCTGGGCACGGTGGATACACACCGGCGAGGCCGGCGGCGTCTGGGGACAAACCATTGCCGCCCTCTGTTCCGCCTGCGCCATCCTTCTGGTCTGGACAGGCTTCGCGCTGGCTTGGCGTCGGTTTTTCAAACGGACAAACCGGGCCTAAATCTCCACGGCCTCACA
>JAXMIV010000146.1:0-2836 GCA_034377045.1 Prosthecobacter sp.
GACACCTTGGATGACCGCGGTGACCTCGAAACGGCTCGGTTCACTTGCACAGGCCGTGGCAAGTTTGAAAGGTTGTGTTCCGGTTGATACGCCGTGCTGAAGCGTGGTGGCGGAATTCCGCGCAAAATTTGTAAAGAACTCTAGCGCGGAAACAATGTTGCTCTTCCCCGAAGCATTCGCCCCGTAAAGCGCGATAGCCTTGACCAGTTTCGTCCCCTTCTTCAGTCCCGGCAAATCGAGCGGAATCAGGTTCTGCGGCAGCTCGTCCGAGTAGTTGCTGGCGATGAAACTCAACGTCTGCTCCTCCCGAATGGAGCGGTAATTGGCGACCTTGAATTCGATGAGCATGGCAGAGTATTAAACGTGCGTGACGCCAAACAAACGCAGTTTTTTGCGGAAAATCCACACAAATCGCCTCATGAGGTGGAACTTTAGCCCATCAGAGCGCCGAGGATCACCCGCCCGCTGCGCTTGACGACTGCTTGTCAAAGCTGGCTTTCAGGCCAGCCCGACCCCCTTTTTTCAAGCTAATGCGACTCAATCGCAAAATTTCGCTTGCGCCGATTTGATCATTCGCCACCATCGGGCGGTCAACTTTGAGACCGTGTCTCAATCGCAAAGAACTCGCCGCCTGCATGAAATCCTCCCGATCCTTCGTCGCTTTCCTCGCCCTTTTAGCCCTGGCCGCCACGGCCACGGCGCGCGCCCAGGACAGCGCCGCCAAGCCCGCCACCGATCTCCCCGCCAGCACCCTGGATACCGTCTTCGTCTATGGCGAATCGGAGAGCGAATCCATCGTCCAAAACCCCTTCCTTGCGCCGGTGGAAGGCACCAAAATCTTCGCGGGCAAGCGCGCCACCGTCATCGACCTCGACGCGCTGCCGAAGGTGCAGGCGAACAATTACCGGCAGGCCCTCGCGCTCACCCCCGGCCTGCTTTTTTCGGAGGAAACCAGCCCCCTGGTCAGCCTCGGCTACCGCGGCATTGGTGACCCGCACCGCATGCAGTTCATGCAGGTGCTCAAAGATGGCATCCCCATCCATGCGGACCCCTTTGGCTACCCGGAAGCCTACTACACGCCGCCTCTCGATGTCGTGGACCGCATTGAGTTCATCCGCGGTGGCGGCTCCCTGATGTACGGCGCCCAGCCCGGCGGCGCGCTGAACTACGTCACCTACATGCCGCGCCGTGACCAACCCTTCTCCTTCCGCACCCAAAACATCTTCGGTTCCGATAACCTCTTCTCCAGCTACACCGCCGTCGACGGCACCTCCGGAAAAGTCGGTTACTACGGCTACTACAACCACCGCGAGTCCGATGGCTTCCGCACCGCCAATAGCGACTACGTGCTCGACGGCGCCCACTTCAAGATTGCCTACGATGTGGATGCGGACACCCGCTGGATCTTCGCCTTCGACGGTTATGAAGAAGAGCATGGCGAGCCTGGCGGCCTCAGCCTGGCCAATTACCCGATCAATCGCGACCAGGCCACGAAGTTCTACGACCGCTTCGAACTCCGCCGTTACGCCGGCTCCGCCGAGCTGCAGCACCGCATCCAGCCGGGCACCGAACTGAATGTGAAAGTCTGGGGCGGCTACTACGACCGCCTGAGCCGGCGCCAGGCGGGTGGCGGTGGCTTCGGCATCCCCGCCGCCGGCCTAACCAATACCATTGAACGCCAGGAATTCTACAGCTTCGGCATCGAGCCCCGCATCCGCCACGACTGGGAGGCCTTCGGCGGCCACCACACCCTCGCCGCCGGCATGCAGTTCTACTGGCTCGATTCCCCCCGCCAGGACAAGACTGGCGCCAGCCCCGCCGCCACGGACGGGCCCGTCGTTTCCGATGTCCAGCGCGATCTCTTCTACTACTCCTTCTTTGCCGAAAACAAATTCACCTTCGGCCCCCTCAGCATCACCCCCGGCTTCCGCCTCGAAAGCATCCAGCAAGACATCAACTCGAAAACCCTCAGCCTGGCCGGTGTCACCACCGCCGCCCGGCAGGTGGAAAAAGACGACGTGCAGCCCCTCTTCGGTCTCGGCATCGCCTACGAACTGCCCGCCCAGACCGAGCTCTACGCCAATGTCTCCCAGAGTTACCGCCCCACCGTCTTCACCGAATCCATCGTCACCGCTCCCGGCCTCACCGCCACGGATACCGAACCCGGCCTCGGCTGGAGTTACGAACTGGGCTACCGCGGCACGCCGCGCCCCTGGGTCACCTTCGACACCAGCCTCTTTCTGATCGACATCGACAACCGTTTCGGCGTCAGCGGCGGCATGCTGCGCAGCGTTGGCCGCAGCATCAACTACGGCTGGGATGGCGCCTTGCAGGTCGACCTCATCGGCGCCTGGGATGCCCGCCACGGCAGCCACCACGCCGACCGCCTCGGCTCCCTCAATCTCTACACCAGCATCTCCCTGCTCAATGCCGAACTCGACGGCGGCCCCAACGATGGCGGCGTCCCGCAATACGCACCCGACTCCATCGTCCGCACCGGCCTCATCTACGGTTACAAAGACCGCGTCAAGGTCGCCTTCCTCGGCACCTTTGTCGATGATCACAAGGCGGTGGACGACAATCGCTACCAATTCCAAATACCCGGTTACATGACCTGGGACCTCACCGCCGAGGTCAAAGTCACCAAAAACTTCTCCGTCATGGCCGGCCTCAACAACGTCTTCAACGAAGACTACTACGCCCGCGTCCGCAGCGACGGCATCGACCCCGCCTACGCCCGCAACTTCTACCTCGGCGGCGCCTTCACCTTCTAGCCGCCGAAAGCCCCACCCGCCCGCCGTGTTTGGCGGCGGGGTTCGCGGGTTCGGGCAGGAGG
>JAXMIV010000147.1:0-11674 GCA_034377045.1 Prosthecobacter sp.
ACTCCGCCGGTAACAACCCCGCGGATCCGATCTCGGCAACTTTCCCAACAGCTGCCTCGATCACCTTGACGGCCAACGCCATCGTCATCAGCACCATCGCCGGCGACAAGGTGATTGTTGACGGCGAAGCCCCCGCCGTAGTCATCTCTGGCACTTCCACCTTGGCCAGCGGTACCACCGTCAGTGTCACGATCGCCAAAGCCGACGGCACCGTCATTGCCGGACCCATTACCACCACGGTTTCAGCCACCGGCACCTGGAGCATCGCCGCCCAGGACCTTTCGGGAGTGACACCCAATGGTACCTTGGTCGTCACCGCCAGCGCCACTTCTACTTACACCTACACCGATGTCGCGTTGCCAATCCTTCAGCTTGGCGCCGCCGGCGCCGGCGCGCCGCCCACCGTGACCATCACCAGCGCTGGCGACGCGAACCTCTCAGCCAGCGAAGACGACGCCGTCACCATCTCCGGAGTCACCACCAACGCTCCCGACGGCGCCACGGTCACCCTGACGGTTTCGGATACTGATGCCGGCACCAGCCATGTGGTGGGCACCGCCACCGTCTCCGGCGGCACTTGGACCACCACATCGACGCTCGATCTTTCGTCCCTCGTTGAAGGCGCCCTGACCATCGACGCTTCAGTCACGGCGAACAGCCAGACCGCCACCGACAGTGCCGTCGTCAACCACGACACCATCCCGCCTCTTCTCACCATCACCGCAGGGCCGACCGCCAGCGATGCCACGCCGCTCATCACCGGCACCACCGATCTCTCCGCCGGCGCCCTCATCACCATCACTATTGATGCCGATGCCAATGGCAGCACCGACGTCACCTACACCGCCACCGTCCAGGCCGATGGCACCTGGAGCGTCGATACCGGCGCCGCCACCCCGGTCTCAGGCAGTTGGCCTGCCAGCGGCTTAACGACCAGCAGTGAGGTCACTGCCAGCGGCACCGATCCCGCCGGCAACAGCACCACGATCATCGCCACCACCATCATTTCGATCACCAACGACACCGGCGTCAGCAGCCAGGACTTCCTAACCAATGATCCGACATTGATCTTCACCGGCAAAGCCGAACCCGGCAGTTCCGTCGTTGTCAAAATTGATGGCATAACCATCGGCTCGACAACCACCAACGGCAGCGGCGTCTGGACCTACGACTACACCGGCACCAGTCTCGCCGAGGCGACTTACTCGCTGACCGCGGTGGCCACCAAGTCCGCGGGCGTCACCGCCACCGCCACCCAGTCGTTCACCGTCGACCTCTCTGGCCCCACCGTCGCCATCACCTCCATCACCGACGACACCGGCACCGCGGGCGACTTCCGCACCAACGATGCGCAGCTCATCTTCAATGGCACCGCCGCCGCGGGTAGTTCGGTACTCGTCACCCTCAGAGATTCCACCAGCGCCGTCGTCTTCACCGCCACTGTCAGCCCCACCGGCGGCAACTGGTCCGTTGACCGCACGAGTTCTACCCTCCCCGACGACACTTACACCCTCACCGCCACGGCCACCGACGCCGCCGGCAACAGCACCTCAACCAGTCAAGCGGTGGTCGTCGACACGAGCGTTACCCTCGCCATCACCACCAACGCATCCACCAGTGATGACACACCGCTGATTACCGGCACCACCGACATCGAGTCCGGCCGCACCATCACCATCGAGATTGATCCCAACAATGATGGTGACTATTCGGACGCCCATATCTACACCGCCACGGTTCAGCCCGGCGGCACCTGGTCCGTTGTGGCGACCACACCGCTCAGCGGCACCGTCGGTATCAAGGCCTCCGGCACTGACTCCAACGCCAACTATGCCGTCGCCACCCCGCCCCTCACCATCAATGTCAATGCGCCGACGATCACGATCACTGAGCCGATCGGCGATGGCGATCTCGACGGCACCGAAGATGATGCCGTGGTCATCTCAGGCACCACCACATTTGTCCCTGCGGGCGCCACCATTCAGGTGACCATCTCGGACGGCTTCAGCATCTATGATACCACTTTCGCGGAAGCCGATGGTTCTTGGACCCTTGACCCTCTCAATCTCAGCGCCATGGGCAATGGCGTCCTCACCGTCACTGCCACCTATACGGATGACACGGGAACGCCTTACACCGATATCGCCACCGTGCTGCATAACAAATCTGGTGCGGTCACCATTGATTCCATCACCGTCGATACCGGCGCGCTGTCTGACTTCATTACCTCCGACAACACCTTCATCTTCTACGGTTCGTCCAATCCCAATGACAGCATACTGCTGACCCTGACCGGATCGGGCGGCACCGTTTTCACGACAACCGTCACCGCCGATGCCGGCGGCGCCTGGAGCTACAACTACACCGGCTCGGTCCTGCCCGATGACACCTACACTCTCCAGGCGAACACCGCCTCGCAAGTCGTTGTCGTTGACACCTCCCCGCCCGCGGGGCCCGTCACTGTCAACACCCAGACCACTGACGACACCACTCCGAACCTCACCGGCACTGCGACAGTCGGGGCGGGAGAAACACTCACCGTGACCGTCAACGGCGTCACCTATGTCGACGGTGACGGCAACCTTGCCCTCATCGGCACCAATTGGAGCTTGACCATTCCTTTGGCAAATTCCCTTGATCCGGCTAGCGCCGATGGCGATTTTGACGGCGTCTACGATGTCACCGCTACAATCAGGAACACGGCCGGTCTAACATTGAATGACGGAACCAGCGGCGAGCTCACCATCGCCGACACCACCGCTCCGGTCGTAGATCTCGCGCCCGCTGACGCTGGCACCCTCAACTTCGGTGTCACCAGCAGCGAAGGCGCCATCGTTAGCCTGGATGACGACACCAATCCGGCCACCGTTGTGGAAAACTCTGACAAGATTACCAAGATCAGTCTGACGGTCGCGGGCATCTTGGATGGCTCGGATGAAAAGCTGATCCTGGGCGCCACCACCATTGCCGCCAATGGCGGCTCCGGCACCCAAAATGACATCACCGTGGGTGGTGTCCGGATCAATGTCACCTATGTTTCTGGCGTTTTCAGAATCGAGAAATTTAACTTCACCGACCTCACGACCAACGAAGCCCGGTCCATCATCAGGGATCTGCAGTATCAAAACCTGGCCACCGTCACCGTCGGCGCGCGCACCTTTGCCTTCGCCGTCACTGACGCCGCGGGCAATGTCTCCGCTGCCGCCACCACCACCGTGACTGTAGCTGCCACCCGCACGGCCCAGAACATCTGCTTCTGTCCGCCCACCAAGGCCTCCCGCTACGGCTCCGTCACCCTCTCCGCTACCGCCAGCAGCGGCTTGACCGTGAGTTTCGCCGTCACCAGCGGTCCCGGCTCCCTTGCTGGTAATGTGCTCACCTTCTCCGGCGCCGGCTCGGTGGTCATCACGGCCAGCCAGTCAGGAGATGCAACGTATACCGCCGCCGCGGATGAGATCGAGACCGTTGAAGCTATCGACTTCTATCTCCCTTCCAGCGTTGCGGATGGCTGGACCGTCACCTACGGCGGTGAAGACGATTTGCTCGTCCACCGCACCAGCGAAGCCAAGGCTCTCGCCATGCAGTTGTCGGGCGATTCCGCCGTCGCTCTCGCCGCCACAGGCGTCACCACCAACACCTCTGGCAATCGCGACATCTTCACCGCCAAGTACGACGCTGCCAGCGGCGCCAAACTCTGGTCCGTCATCCATGGCGGAGACGCCGGCGGCCTCGACGAAGGTTCCGCCGTGGCCATGGACAGCCTCGGCAACGTCTGGATCGTCGGCATCGTCACCAACAGCTCCAAGAACACCGACATCTACGTGGCCAAGTATGCCTCGGCCGATGGCGCGTTGGAGTGGGAACACACTTTCACGGGCACCACCGGCGCCACCGACTACGGAGACGACGGCCCTGGCGGCAACAAGGACGCCGCCCCCTACCAGGGCGGTGACAACCGCCGCGGCTCCATCGCCCTCGGCGCCGACGGGACCGCATTCATCACCGGCTACATCACCAATGCCGCCAAGAAGATGGACGCCGTCACCATCAAGTATGACGCCAGCGGCAACCTCGCCTGGTCGCAGATCTACAACGGCCCCGCCAGCGGTTATGACTATGGCCACTCCATCGCCATCGATGCAGCGGGCAATGTCTTTATCGCCGGCTCCTCCTACAACGGCACGCCGGACGCCCTCCTCCTCAAATACGATGGCGCCACCGGCGCCCAACTGTGGGAGAAGCGTTATGACAGTGGCAAGCCTGACTCCGCCATCGCCCTGAAACTCGACAGTGATGGCAACCCCGTCATCAGCGGTTACTCCCAGCGCACCACCTTCGACTTCCTCACCGCGCGTTATGACAGCACGGACGGTTCCCTCATCTGGATGGATTTGCGCGACGGTCCTGCCGGTTCGTCCGACATGGTCTGGGACTTCGTCCTGGTCGACGGCACCGACCCCATCATTACCGGCACCTCCTATCCGCGCAACGGCGTCTACGACGGGTACACCTTCCGCTTCAATTGCCCCTGTTCGCCGGATCCGATTGCCTGGGCCCAGCGCTACGACGGCCCCGCTGCCAAACAAGATCAGCTCATCGGCATCGGCGCGGACATGTTCGGCAACCCCATCGTCACTGGTTACAGTCAGAATGCCGACGGCACCTATGACACCGCGACCACCAAATATGCGGGCTCCGATGGTTCCATCCTCTGGCAGAAGCGCTACAATGGTCAGAGCAACGGCAATGACCTGCCCCGCCAATTGCTTGTCGATCCGGCCGGCAACGTCTTCATCTCCGGTCTAACCACCTCCAGCGAAGGCACCACCGATTCCTGGGTGACCCGCTACGTCGCCACAGAACCCTCCAGCGCCCCCGCTCAGGTCATCAACTTCCTGACACCGCCGCCCCAGGGCATCGCCGATAGCCTGACGCTCTCCGCCACGGCCAGCAGCGGCCTGCCGGTCTCCTACAGTGTCCTCAGCGGTCCCGCCACCCTCAGCGGCAGCGTCCTCACCTTTACCGGCACCGGCCCCGTCAGCGTCCGCGCCAGCCAGGCCGGCGACTCCGCCTACCTCGCCGCGGCGGATGTGGACCGGACCTTCACCGTCGGTAAGAGCCGCCAGGTCCTCGTCTTCACCCTGCCGGCCACCACCACCGCCACCACCACGGTGGCCTTGGCAGCCATGGCCAGCAGTGGTCTGCCGATCACCTACACCGTCCTCAGCGGCCCCGCCACGCTAGAGGGATCCACCCTCACCCTTAGCGGCGTCGGCGCCGTCTCCGTCCGCGCCAGTCAGGCCGGCGACTCACGCTACGACGCGGCCGCCAGCGTCGATCAGACCTTCACAGTCTCCGCCAGCCTAAATACCATCGCTTTCAGCCTGCCGGCGACCGCACTGGCCACCGATGAAGTCACTTTGGCCGCCACAGCCGGCGGCGATCTGCCCGTCACCTATTCCGTGGTCAGCGGCCCGGGCCAGGTCACCGGCAGTGTTTTGACTTTCACCGACGCCGGCACCGTGGTCATCCGCGCCAGCCAGAGCGGCAACGCCCTCTACGGCGCCGCCACCAGTGTCTCACGCTCCATCACCGTCAAGAAGACCGCGCAGACCATCGCCTTCTCCCTGCCCGCCTCCGCCACAATCCTCGATACCGTGACCTTGAGCGCCACGGCCAGCAGCGGCCTGCCGGTCACTTATGTCGTCAGCGGCCCTGGCGCCATCTCCGCGGGCGGCGTCCTCTCCTTCACTGCCGCAGGCCGGGTTTCCATTCGCGCCAGCCAGCCTGGAAACGCCCAATACAATGCTGCGGTGGCCGTTTCGAAGCTCATCACCGTCATCGTGGTTAAGCCGATTCTGCAATCCATCACCCTGGACGAGACCATGGTTGGCGAGACCGTCGGACATACCATCACTGCGATCAGGAATCCCTCACGCTACACCGCCACCGGCCTGCCTCCGGGCGTGGTCCTTAATGCCGCCACGGGCCGCCTCTCCGGCGCTGCCACCGCCGTCAAGCGGGTGGAAGGCGAGGTCGTCCCCTATGAGGTCATCTTCACCGCCAGCAACGCTGCCGGCAGCAGCGACCCGGTCACGGTCTTGTGGTCAATCGTGCCGCTGCTCCCCGATGTCGTCGGCGCCTTCAATGGCCTCGTGGAACCCAGCGAGCAGTTGACCCTCAACAACACCCAGCACTTCACCGGCCTCGGCGGGCGCCTCAGTGTCGTCACCACCAGCACCGCCAGCTATACCGGCAGGTTGGTCGTCGACACCGTCACCTATGCCTTCACCGGCAAGCTCCTTATCTCCGACGCTGCCGACCCCTCGGGAAGTGCCGTGATCAGACGCACCAACGCTGCCAGCCTCGCGGTCACCTTCAGCATCGACTCAGCATCAGGAGAAATGACCGGCTCCGTCACCGACGGCGCCCTTGCGACGCCTCTGGCCATGGCCGCCTGGCGCAATCCATGGGTCGCCACCACCAATCCGGCCACTGCCTATGAGGGCGCCTACACCGCCGCCCTGGAACTGCCCAGCATCTGCCAGGGCCAATCTGAATACCCGCAGGGCAACGGCTTCAGTTCTCTGAAACTGACCGCCGCCGGCCTCGCCACCTGGACTGGCAAACTGGCCGACGGCACCACCGTCACCGCCAGCACCACCCTCGGACCCGACGGCCAGGTGCCCCTGCACATCCCCCTCTACACCCCCACCGTGGCCGCCACCGCGGGCGCCGCCAACGGCTGGGTGCAGGTCGACGCGCTAGAAGACAACACCCTCAATGGCTCCCTGCGCTGGAAGAAGAATCCACAGGCCTCCACCAGCACCACCCGCAGCTACAAAGAGGGGTTCCCCTCTCATGAAATCGCCGTCCTCGGTGGCAAATACCTGGGCACCCCGATCGTCCTGCCACCATCCGACGGCACGACCACCAGCAACAACGCCATGCTTACCTTCACCGAAGGTGGTCTCGAAGACGCCGTCTTCACCGAGGCCACCGATGGCGAGATCCGCCAGGCCTTCCGCATCGCTAGCGGCAAAGTCACCATGCCCACCGGCCTGCTCAATAACCCAACCACCGTCAAGCTCACCATCTATGCCGCCACCGGTGCCTTCTCCGGCAGCTTCACCCTCAAGGATGCCGACCCCACCGACACCGTTGCCCCGATTGCCGTCATCACCCGCACGGTGGCTTACTCCGGAGTCATGGTGCCGCGCTTGAACCAAGGCGTCGGTCACTTCGTGCTGCCGCAGTTGCCCACCCTCGAGCCCCTCACCACCATCACCACCTCACCGCAACTCTCCGGCCAGGTGCTGCTGCAGACGATGGAAGACGGTTTGATCACTCCTTGATCCTCGATGCAACGAGCGGGGCCTAACTAGAAGTTAGTTCCCGCTCTGCGCAGCCAAAAGTAATCCCCGTGCTGCTCCCCCTCATGCAGCACCTCCTTCATCTCATAGTAACTTTCCAGCATTTGCCCCACCTCGGCCAGATGCACGGCCCGCACCTCCAGGCAAATCGCCTTCGGGCGATGCCTCCGCAAGTCCAGGCCCTTTAGCACTTCAACTTCGCAACCTTCGACGTCGATGCTCAGCAGATCAAACTCCGCCGGCGCATCGCTTTCTTCCAATACCTCAGTGAGAGTCCGCACCGGTGCCTGGATAATCCGCTCCTCCACCGGCAGTCCCTGGATCGCCAGGCCTTGCGCTGCGCGTTGCCTTTCGCTGGTTTCACTTCCCAAGGCGCCGCACACCGTCGTCATCAGGCCCGCGCAACGCAGTCGCACCGTCTTGCCGGCCATGTCGGGCGCACCTAGCGCACACTCAACAACCTGAGACTTCGGCCGCCTCTGCCGGCACGCCGCGGCCAGCCGCGGTTCCGGTTCCACCAGCACGCCGCGCCAGCCTCGGAATCGCTCCAGGTAATACGTGTTGCTCTGTTCGAACCCGTCATTGGCCCCCGCCTCCACAAACCACCCCCTGCGTTGCGGCAACAGCTCCGCCAAACGCCGATCAATGCCATTCAGGCCGGGGCGCGACAGCCAGGGCAGGCCCAGCCGTTCAAGCCATGGCCGCACCTGGTTCTGAAGGGTCCGCCGCCGGCTCATAACTGGTAAGGAATGGCGCCCCGATCGATCCGGCTCCACGGCTGCGACAGGCGCGGAAGGTCCAGGTGTTTCCCGATAAAGGCCGAAGTCGTCCAAGTGTAGGCGTTGCAAGGCCCGAAACCTTGGAAGTCCACCTGCGTCAGTCCCTGCCCGCGCAGGACCGCGGCCGCTTCGACAAACCAGTCCGCATTGTCCAACAGGATCAGTCCCGCCGGCCGCACGACTTGCGCGGCGACCTCCGCGCACTCCCGCCGCAAAATGCCATCCACAATCACCACATCCCAAGGCGCCCCCGTGCGAGCAGCCTCGATGTAGTCCTGCCCGCTCACTGGGCCGATCAATTGCGCATTGCCCGGCAACAGCGGGCGAATCTTCGCCGCCCACTCCGGCTTCTCCTCCACCGCCGTCACTTCCGCGGCCCGCTGCGCCCAATGCAGCGTACCCCAGCCCGATCCGTACTCAAAGACCCGGGCCTTGGAGAGATCCAGCATGTCCAGCCAAGCCAGCGCAGGATACGTGAACCAGGGCAGCGGCTCGCCGCTCCGTCCCACCGGTTTTCCGTCCTTCACGCTGCGCCAATAGCCGAGTTTGCTCAACAGAATCTCCGACGCGGAAACCGCGCCTGCCAGAGGCAGATGCAGGCGGGGCAATGCGCGGCGTAGAAGTTTGCGGATCATTGACAGATGCAGAACCCTGCGGAAACGGGAAGCCAGCAGAACGTTAAGACCCCTATCGTGAGTCCCGGCAGTCACAACCACGATTGTTTCAATTTCGCCTGAATCGCAGCCCAGTGCCATCCACCCCCGCTACCTATTGCGTCATTCCGGTGCACAACCGCCGGGAGACGACCCGCCGTTGTTTGGCTCATCTTCAAGCCCTGGATATCCCGTCCTGGGCGCGCGTACTGGTGGTCGACGATGGCAGCTCCGACGGCACCGGCGCGATGATCCAGTCCGAATTCCCCTGGGTGGAGTTGCTCCACGGCAGCGGCGATCTCTGGTGGGCGGGCGCCATCCATCAAGGCATGCGCCACGCCATCGCGAAAGGCGCCGACTGCATCTGCTGGCTCAACGACGATTGCCTGCCGGATGCCCACACCCTTCCCCTCCTCGTGGCCGCAGCCACAAGCCGTGGCGCCATCTGCGGCGCTGTCTGCGGCGCTGTCTGTCGCGGTACCGATGGCCGCCAAATGGCCTACGGCGGTGGCTTCATCACCGACAGCTGGCCCGCGCCTCTGCACGAACCTCTTCCATCTGAAAACGCCATCCCCGTCCATTGGCTGCACGGCAACCTCGTCGCCATCCCCGCGGCCGCCTGGCGCCGCATCGGCCTGCCCGAATACCGCTGCATGCGCCACAACCTCTCCGACATCGACTACACCCACCTCGCCCACCGCTGCGGCATCCCCGTCCTCTTGCTTTCCGCGGCCACCGCCGTCACCGAGATCAACGAAAACCTCTCCTACCGCTCCTGGGCCGCTCCCGAAACCACCGCCTGGGACATCCTCGCCGGCCTCTGGCACCCACGCGTCTGGTGGTACGCTCCCGGCCTGGCCTGCTTTCTCTTCCGTCTGCTGGGCTGGCGTGCCGCCGCGGCTTGCCTTCGCTTCAGCTTCAAACTGGCCGCCGCCGTCGTCGTAAAGTGCCTCCTGCCACCGCGTTGGGTAAGTTCGCTCAAAAAGGCGCGTGCCGCCTAAAACCGTTTGCTTGCAAACGACCCGCATTGGCCCCAAGGGATTGGCGCAGCGACAATCCCCTAACCCCAGTTTTTTGTGAAGAAGCCCCCGGCGTCCGCATGATCGATCCTCGACAAGACGAGGGTTCCTCTGTGCCTTCCGCGTTTCCAAACCGGCGAATCCTCTGGGTTCGCGTCGGTGGTTGTTTCCCCCGCAACAGCGGCGGCCGTATCCGTTCGTATTATACCCTGGTACACCTTCTTCCGCATCATCATCTCCACGTCGTCGAATTGCACCGGCCCGACGATCCGCCTCCCACCAACGGCTCCTCCCCTTATGCCAGCCGTCTGGAGCACGTCCATTTTCCCGGTCTGCCCGCCTGGTCACGGCGGCACCTGCCCGCCTTTCTCTGGCCTCTCGCCAAGAACCTCCTCGCCAGTCGCAGTCCCTTCGTCATCGAACGCTATCGCAGTCCCGCTTTGAAGGCGCGCATCGCGGAGCTTGACCGCTCTGGCGAGTACGACCTCATCGTCTGCGACGGCCTCGCCGCCGCCACCGCCTTTGAAGGCTGGACCGAGCAGCGCCGCACACCGGCCATCCTCTTCCAACACAACGTCGAAGCCGTGATCTGGGACCGCCTCGCCGCCGTCCATCGCAGCCCTCTCGCCCGCTTCTACTTCGCCAACCACGCCGCCCGCATGCGTGAGGAGGAACCCCGCCTCTGCCGCCTCTTCAATGGCGTCATCACCCTCTCTGACGAAGACGCCAGCTACCATCGCACTCGCTATGCCTTGGCCAACGTCCTCGGCAGCGTTCCCGCTGGAGGCTCCGTGGATTCTCGCGGCGTCCCGGAGACCGTCCGCCATACCCCTGCCGAGCCTCTCATCGGCTTTCTCGGCTCCATGGATTGGCTCCCCAATCAGGACGCCGTTGCCTGGTTCGTGCGCGACATCCTTCCGCGCATCCATCAGTCCCTGCCTGCCGCCAAGCTCCTCGTCATCGGCCGCAATCCCCCGCCCTTCCTGCGTCAGCTCGCCGCCACCCACCCCAGCCTCGAAGTCACCGGCACCGTCACCGAAGTCAGCGAGCACCTGCGCCGCTGCAGCCTCATGGTGGTCCCTCTCCGCGCCGGCTCCGGCACCCGCATCAAAATCATCGAGGCCATGGCCGCCGGCGTCCCCGTCGTCAGCACCACCGTCGGCGCCGAAGGCCTGCCCCTCCGCTCTCACCAGGATCTCCTCCTCGCCGACGATGCCGACGGCATCGCCTCCGCCGTCCTCCGCGTCCTCACCGAAGATCCCCTCCGCCTCGCTCTCGCCGAAAACGGCCTCCTTCGCGTCCAGCAGGACTTCTCCTGGGAACAATCCGCCACCCGCTTCGAAGCCCTCGCCGCCGCCGTCACCTGGTAGGGCTCGCGCCGCCGTTTGTCGCGATGGCGCGTCGACATCATCGACGATCTGTCTAACAAAAATTATCCCATGGCCCTCGACATCGCTGAACGCGGTAAAGATCGCCGAATGTTTGAAGCTTGGACCACGACCTAGTCAGACTGATGTAGTTGCAGCGTCTGTATTGACATCGTTGTGGCCTCTTCGTAGTCTCATCGGGCATGAAAAAAAACTTTTTTTATTTGCTAACGACTTTTCCCCTCTTCCTCACAACGGCATTATCGACTGCCCAACAGCCTGGCTTGGTGCGGGTGTCTGCCGTCACAGTCAAGGCACCGGAGGCATTCAAGCAGGCTAATACCGAATTTTGGGCCTATAAAATTACCCTGGAGAATACTTCAGCTCAAAAGCTGACGGATTTGGAAGTTCGCTGCCGCATTTATGTGCGCAACCTTAACCCAGGTTTGAAGTCCGCAAGCCCCTTGACTTACCACGAAGAAA
>JAXMIV010000148.1:0-8492 GCA_034377045.1 Prosthecobacter sp.
GCTCCTGACCTCCGCGTTCGCCGCCGAGCCACCTCCCGGCTTCCGCGCCATCTTCAACGGCAAAGACCTCACCGGCTGGCACGGCCTGAATCCCCACAGCGTCGCCAAACTCCAGGGCGAAAAGAAAGACGCCGCCCTCAAGAAAATGCGCGAAGAATTCGCCCAGCATTGGCGCGTTGAAAACGGCGAACTCATCAACGTCGGCACCGGCCCCTACGCCACCACCGACGAAGAATTTGGCGACGTCGAATACCTCATCGAATACAAAACCGTGCCGCATGCCGACAGCGGCATCTACCTGCGCGGCATCCCGCAGGTGCAGATCTGGGACATCAATCAGCCCAGCCTCCCCGAAAAGCCCGATCGCAATCCCAACAAAGGTTCCGGCGGCCTCTTCAACAACACCCCCAAGACCCCCGGCCGCGACCCCCTCGTCCCCGCCGACAAACCCTTCGGCGAATGGAATCAATTCCGCATCAAACAGATCGGCGCCAAAACCTGGGTCTGGCTGAATGACAAACTCGTCGTCGACGGCGCCCTCATGGAAAACTACCCCGACAAAGCCCAGCCCTTCCCCACCAAAGGCCCCCTCATGCTCCAAACCCACGGCGGCGAAATTCGCTGGCGGAATCTGTTCGTGAAGGAGATCACGGCTGAAGAAGCGAGCAAGAAGTGATTTTGTCATCCGATACCGCCGGAGACCGGGGTGCTGAGGCCCAGCATAAGTTCCTGGAGGTAGGTGAGTTTTTTGGGAGCGGCTGCGGGTGCGGCTTCGCCGCTGTTTGCGGTGGTTTCGGGAGGCGGGGGGAGCGTTGAAGGGTTGAAGCGAGGAAGCGTTGAATCGGTGGGGACGGGGTAGGAGTCGGGGGTAGGTTCGGCTCGGCTCTGGAGAGCCAAGGTACGGGCTGAGGGCTGCGCGCTGGCGGGTGGTGGCGTTTTGATCCGATCGGGGCTGGAAGGGGTGAATATCTGGGGCGCGGGTTCGAGTTCGAGAGCGGCGAGGGCAGGGGACAGGAAAGTTGCTACTCCGGGGAAGCGATCGTCGACGGTGTAGTCAGCTGGGGGGAGCGTTGAAGGGTTGAAGCGGGGAAGCGTTGAATCGGTGGGAGCGGGGTGGGACTCGGGGGCGGGTTCGTCTCGGCTTTGGAAAGCCAAGGTACGGTCGGATGGCTCGGTGAGTGAAGGATCAAGGTTCAAGGGTTCAGGGTTCAAATCTTGAGGGGATGGCCGATTCTGCGCGGAGGCGTCGGGGGTGGGTTCGGCTCGGCTCTGGAGAGCCAAGGTACTGTCGGATGGGGATGTTTTATTTTGATCCCCATTTTCGGGGGATTCGGGAGTAGTTGATTGAGGATCAAGGGGTTGGGCATGGGGATTTGAATCCCCATTTGTCCCCATCGCCCCATTGGTCCCCATGGCCTGGGCTTCGTTGTAGGTGCGGAGGGTTTCTTCGGCGTCGGCTTCTTCTTCGGCTTCGGTGGCGAAGGGGGAGTTGGTTTGGAGTTGGTTTTCTTGGGCGACGCGGACGGCGTTGAGCAGGGCGAGGGAACGCCGGGCGCTTTGGGTCATGACCATGGAGGAGGCGTATTTGCCGGGCAGGATCGGCCCCCATTTGTGCAGCTTGGAGTAGAGCTTGACCGCTTGCCACTGGGTCGAGGTGAGTTTGCGGGAACCGTTGATGGCCTGCCAGAGCCAAGCGCACATTTGCTCGACGCTCTCGGGCATGGTGGTGAACTCGGGAGCGTGAAGCCAGCGCAACTGGACGGCGTGGGGCAGGTGCTCGATGAAGAAGTTGACGCGCTCGATGACCCCGGGCCGGCGAACGAGGTCCATGGCACGAGCTTTGCAGTTTTTGCCGCTGTAGCCGACGGAGCGGTAGGCATCCGAGGGGTAGGAACCGGTGGCGAGGGCGAAAGCGAAGGCTTCGTGGCGGGGGTTTTCGAGTGCGTGCATCGGGGAGTTGATGGTTGATTGAGGAACGGAATGCGGGGCGGAAAGAGGACGTGGGGTGTTTGGGTTTTTAACCGCAGAGGGGCGGAGGAGCAGAGGTCGCAGGGAAGATGAAGGATGGCCGCAAAAAGGCGCGGGAAGCGCCGAATGATGAACTTGCCGGTGCGAGCCACGGATTGGAATCCGTGGGATAAAACCCCTTCACAAGACTAGCTGAAACGTGCGAAACGAAGGGGTGGTTGGTCTAACAGAATAAGTATCGCACGGGAGGGATGTTTGTCAAGTTCAAATGAACAAAAATCTGGGGGTGTTGGTGAGCAATGAGGCAAGCCAGCGACGCTGCCCCAAAGATCGGGGACGCGAAGCCTGTCGGACATAGGTTCGCCAGTCCGGGAAGTGCGGGTTGCTCCAAACATGGCGTGACCATGAAAGAGGCACTCTTCCTGAAACTCCAAAGTGTGGGCGAGATGAAAGTCATTCGCAGCGGCAAAGCGATGGCTTCAAGCACCTGCACGTTCGACGATGTTGTTAATGTCCGTAGCATTTGATGCCGAGATCCATTTCCAATCGATTTACCTCCGTGCTGTGTCATTTTTGATTCTGCATGGATGCCGCTGTTGACATTATTGAGGTTCTTGGACGTGCTGACCAAGGGATGACGAGGCCATTTGTGTGTCGTGGCGGATTCGCGACCTACTTCGTCAAAGGAGCTTATGCAGGAAAGCGGTCGTTGTGTTGTGAATGGGTCGCGGGGCGGTTAATCCAGCGGGTGTTGCCGAGTATGCCTTTGGGGATACCGGCTTTTGCAATGGCCCAAGTGCCTCGAGAATTGATCGAGGGCAGTGCCCGGAAGGATATTCGAGATCTGGGAGAGGGGTTGGCCTTTGCGTCGATGCAAATCTGGGATGGGCGGGAATTGACGTGGTCTGCAGCGCAAAGCTGGTCGGATGAGATTATGGCCATGCTGCTGCTGCTGGACCTTTGGCTGCAAAACGAGGATCGCAGCCTCTCCGAGCTGGGAGGCAATCCAAATCTGTTGGTGACCCAGGTGCCTCCGCTCCCTGATTGGAATGAAGAAGGTGCGCTATGGGCGGGGCAATCGAGGCGGGAGATACTTTGGGCTTATGATTTCAATCTGGCTTTCGACACCAAGTTCAATAGGCAACAGTTTTTTCAAGCGCACGTATTTGGATGCATGCTCAAGGGATGGCCTGATGGGTTTCGCGAGAGGATGGAGCCGCGTATGCAAAGGGCGGTGAATGAACTGCCGGAGATTTTTGCGGAACTGCCACACGAGTGGTTGTATCTGGACGGAGACGAGACTCTGGCCGTGCATCTTGATCAGGAGCATGTATATTCGACGCTAAGCCTGCCATTCACGAATGCGGAGGCCTTTTGGACCCTGCCATGAATTCTGTTCAACACGTCTGCAACTACGCCTTCCTCCGGTTCCAGCCGTATGAGGAGACAGGTGAGTTTGTGAATGTGGCTGCGGTAGGCTATTGCCCGGACCTACGCTGGTTTGGTTTTGCCTATGACGGAGCGATTGTGCGGCAGCGTGTAACTCAGTTTTTTCCAGGTGTGAAGACGGAGACCTTCCTTTGGCAGATGGGTGCCATGTTGCACGAACTGGAACGAGTGCGTGACCTGCTGGCGAATACCGATGTGGGGATGGGGGGGCGCGTCTTTCAAGAGCTGATCCGTCATCGGCAGTCGGCGATGCGCTTCAGCGAAGTGCGCACGGCCTTGACCAATGACCCTGAGGCTTTACTTCAGCGGGCCGGCGAGCCATCTCAGAGGCAAGGGGCGACATTAGTTTCGGGCTAGGGTTTCCACGGTCTTCGCTAGCGGTTCTTTTGTTGCGGATCGGGCAGATTGGTGTTTCATGTTCTTATGAACACAATCCATTCCACCCCGCCCGCGATTCGGCCGCATGGGCGGGGGGCGGCGGGGAATCCGGAGCAGCGGTTTTCGGCGCTGCAGATGGAGTATGAGCCGGGGGAGGAACCGGGGAAGGTGGCGACGAAGTTTTATCAGGATCATTCGACCTCGATCATCACCCATCACAACAGCCCGGACCTGGGGTTTGGGGCGAGCCTGAATCCCTACCGCGGCTGCGAGCACGGCTGTGCCTACTGTTACGCGCGGCCGACCCATGAGTGGCTGGGGTTTTCGGCGGGGGTGGATTTCGAATCGCGGATCATGGTGAAGGAGAAGGCGCCCGAGCTGCTACGGGCGGAGCTGTCGCGGCCGAAGTATGTGCCCATGAACCTGGCGATCAGCGGGGTGACGGATTGTTACCAGCCGGTGGAGCGGCGGCTGCAGATCACGCGGGGTTGTCTGGCGGTGCTGGCGGAGTGCCGGCATCCGGTGTCGATGATCACGAAGAACTATCTGATCACGCGGGATGTGGATCATTTGGCGGAACTGGCGCGCTATGAGGCCTCGGTGGCTTTTCTCTCGGTGACGAGCCTGGACGCGGAGCTGGCGCGGAAATTGGAGCCGCGGGCTTCATCGCCGCGGCAGCGGCTGGAGGCGATGCGGGTGCTGGCGGCGGCGGGAGTTCCCGTGGGGGTCAGCATCGCGCCGATCATCCCCGGGCTGAATGACAGTGAAATCCCGGCGATCATGGCAGCGGCGCGGGAGGCGGGGGCGAGGTTTGCCAGCTACACCGTGGTGCGGCTGCCCTTTGCCGTGAAGGAGGTCTTCGCCACCTGGCTGGAGGAGCACTTTCCCGGCATGAAGGAAAAGGTGCTGGGCCGGATCGAGGAGACACAGGGGAAGACGCTCTCTCACGGAGAGTTTGGCAAGCGGCTCAAGGGTGTGGGCGTCTGGGCCGACCAGATTGCGCAAATCTTCAGGGTCTCGAAGCGCCGAGTGAAAATGCCGGAGGCACGCCTGCAACTGAGCACCCAGCACTTCCGCCGGCCAGCGATCGGGGGGCAGATGGAGTTGTTTTAGCAGGGGGGATTAGATCGGTCGGATTAACCATGGAAGGATGAGGGCGGGGCTTGCTGGAAGGGGCGCTTTGAGTTAGGGGATGGAACCCCCAATCGTTTGAAGTTTTGATATGCGGATTTTCCATCTCACGCCCGGCACGGGCAATTTTCACTGCGGCAGTTGCCTGCGGGACAATGCGCTGATCAAGGCGCTGCGCGCCCGCGGTCATGACGCGATGATGGTGCCCCTGTATCTGCCGCTGGTGACGGACCGTGAGTCGGCCAATCCCGAAATCCCGGTGCAGGTGGGCGGGATCGCATTGTACTTGCAGCAGAAGATGCCGTGGTTCCGCTTCATGCCGCGCTGGTTGCATCGTTGGTTAAGCCAGCCCGACAAGCTACGTTTCGCGGCGCGCTTCATGGGCATGACCAGCGCGAAGGACCTGGGTGAGATGACGCTTGGCGCCCTGGAAGGCGAAACCGGACGCCAGTGGGCCGAATGGAAGCGCCTCATCACCTGGATGAAGACCGAGAAGCCGGATGTGATCTCGCTTTCCAACAGCTTGTTGATGGGACTCTGCCCGGTCATTGCCCGTGACCTCGGCATTCCCGTCGTGGTGTCGATGCAGGGCGAGGATGCGTTTCTGGATACCCTCGTGGCGCCTTATCGCGAACGCGCCTGGACGGCGATGCGCGAAAACGCCCAGCACGTGACCCGCTTCATCGCCCCCAGCCGCTTTTATGCCGGCGTCATGCAGGATCGCCTCGGTGTCGAGGCGGAGCGCATGGCGGTGGTGATGAATGGCATCGATGTTTCTTCCTTCTGCATTGCGGAACCGGACCCGAATTCGCCGGTGATCGGCTACTTTGCGCGCATGATCCACGGCAAAGGCCTAACCACTTTGGTGGATGCCTTCATCGAGATCGTCAAGCGCGGCCGCGTCAACCGGGTGCGGCTGAAAGTCGGCGGCTCAATGGTCGGCGCGGATGCAAAGTACGTGCGCGCCTTGCAGGAAAAACTGCGCGCCGCGGGCTGTGACCGGCGTGTCGAGTGGCACCCGAATCTCACCTTCAACGACAAGGTGAAGTTCTTCCGCGACCTCACCGTCTTCTCCGTGCCCGCGACCTATGGTGAAGCCTTTGGGCTCTACCTGGTGGAGGCCCTGGCCAGCGGCGTTCCCGTGGTGCAGCCGGATCACGGCGCCTTTCCCGAACTGCTGGAACTGACTCATGGCGGCATCCTGTGCCCACCCGACGATGTTCTGGCTCTCGCCCACTCCCTGGAGACGCTGTTGCTGGATGACTACCAGCGCGAGCAACTCATCAGCCGCGGCATGGCCTGTGCCCGCACCGAATTCACCTCCGCCAAAATGGCCGAGCATTTTGATGAGGTGCTCAGGGATGCGGCGGGGCGTCAGTAGTTGAGCGTCACCATCAGGTACGCGAAGTCCGCATCATCGCTTGCGCCGGTATCGTCGAGATAGGCGCCGGCGAAGAAGTGGCTGTAGCCGAGCAGGACGTCGAGGTGCTTGGTGAGTTTGGAGCCGATCGTGACATCGATCTCGGAGCCGGCGTAGTTGCTGGCCGCGGGGGTGATGGGCCGCACACGGGTGACACCGTTGGAGCGGTACCAGGCGTCACCGGTATCGGCTAACCAAAAGGCGTGAAAGTCGATGGCGGTCTTGATCTTGGGATGCGGCTGGGCGGCGAGGTGGAGCACGAGGTTGTGCATGTTTTGCCAGGCGAAGGTGTCCATGAAACCATAGGGAGGGTGGCCGGTGGGAAAGAGCTGTTGGAAGGTGTGCACCTGGCCGTCCGCGGCATTGCCATCGCCGGAGGCGCAGCTGTACTCCAGGCCCACACGCGGTTTCCAGGCGCACTTGAGCCAGTTGTAGCCCGCCTCCAGATGGGCGGCATAGGCGCGGAGATCCTGGCCCATGGCCTGTCCCGCCTGAGCCGCGCCTTCGATCGTGTAATCCCAACCGCGCAGTTTGGCGGGATCACCCTTCCAGCGTGTGCCCAGCGTGAGGAAGTCGGTGCTGCCGGCCGCCGCTTCTTCGTGGAGGTGGAAGAGATACAGATCCGTGGTTTGCACGGGAATGATCTGACTGCTGAAATAGAGACCGCTGAAGAACTGGTTGCGCGTGTCGTTGGCATCCAGCCAGTTGGATTGATTGAATTCGGACGGTTGAATGGTCACGATGCTGGAGGTGAAGGCATCCAGCCACCAGTCCTTCTCCTGATAATGCAGTTTCACTGCGTCGAACGTGCGGCTGAAGTTAAGCCATTCCAGCGGACCGACGAGGCGTTCGTCACCATAGCTGAGTACCTGGCGGCCTAACTTTAAGGAGTGATGCTTCGGATCGCCGATTTCGACGGAGGCGAGGCGGAGATCGAAGGCGTCATCTCCCTCCGCACCCATGAGGCCGGGGACATTGAGGCGATCGGAAAAGAACTCGCGCGCATCCTGGCCTTGCACTGTCACGTGCAGCCAGGGCAAGGGTTGCCATTCCAGGCCGACGCGGATGCGTTGCAGCAGCCAGGCATCATCCGTGGGCGCGTTGGTCGCGGAGTTGAAGTCAAAGACATTGTTGCGGATTTCACCGCGCAGCCGGGCCTGAAAGGTGAACTGCAGCGGATCAGGAGCAGGTGGCAAGATGACGGGTTGCGGCGCCTCGCCGGCATGAGCGAGGGTAACGATTGCCCCCAGAAGGAGAAAGCGAGGCAAGGCGGCAGCGAAGAGGCGCATAAGGTGAATCTCTATCTAAATGAGGGCGCGTTATTCCTCAAAATAGAATTTGGCGATAGCTGTGATGCCGGCCCGGCATGACGCCAGCTTGCGGAAGTTCTTGACTTTTTGAGCCCCGGCACGATGATTACAACGTTACACTGATAGGGGGCGTCACGGTTTCGACGGGTAGTCTTATATCGGGGTGGCATGCCGAGGATGATTCGTTGGCCTCGTAAAAAATCGAATCAAACAAACAAAAGCAAACTCTTCTGAGCTTGCCCTCGCGGCCTAAGCACCGCGACGTTTCTGTGGTATCGCCTGGGCGCCACAGAGATGACACTTCCAGGCTGGCTGGCTGATCGGGCGACCGGGTCGAAAGCGAGATCTAACAGGACGCTGGGTGGAAGGGATTGTGCTGATTCAAGCCCCAAACCGAGATCAAAGAACCAGCTAAGCATGTAGAAGCTACGATAAAGGGCAATTCGGACAGGGGTTCAACTCCCCTCGCCTCCACCAGTTTGATTTTCAACGAGTTACGTTGGAAGGACGAGGTGCGTCATCGCGACACCCTTCAAAAAACTGAGGCACCAGCGACGCTGGGTGGATCGTGGACGCGAGGCAGAATCAAAAAAATCTGGACCTTGGCGCGGTGCCAATATTATTCTTTAATGCATGGACGAAACAGATCCAATGCCGCCACCAGGGCTAACAGTTTGGGATTTGATCTTCATTGGGGCGTTGTGGTGGTGGTTCGGGTAGCTTGGGCCCTGGTCGCCAAGGTCCTGGGATGGGGATCGAGAGATGTCCCTTGGAGGCGAGGTTCAACCCCCCCTCGCCTCCACCAGTGGACTTCCGACGAGTGACGTTGGATTTTC
>JAXMIV010000149.1:0-7949 GCA_034377045.1 Prosthecobacter sp.
CGGCGGTTTCCTCACCGGCGGCAACCAGTCCTGGATCACGCGTCACCGGCCAATAGGCATCCATGTTCAGCGCTTCAGGCGGAGTCATGCGAATGACGCCACCGGCATTTGATACAAAACCTTGGTAGGCCAAAGGGATGACGCTCACGCAAAGGCGATCAGCCTCCATTCTCTGCACATGCAAAGTCGAAGCAAAAGTCTGTTTTTGATCCAGCTTGATGGTGGCGCCAACCGCATAAGGCTCAGCCTCCGAAACCAAACCGGGCATGAGGATTTCAACATCCACATCTTCAATGTCCGCCGCGCGCGCTCTGACGACCCAACCCTGGCCCATGACATCGGCCGGCGTCAGCCGACGAGAACTGATCACATTGAAGTCGCCTTTGAGATAGGTCGGCTGCTCATGTTTGTAATTGCGAATGTAAGAGCGCTTCAGAACATCGTTGCGCACCGCCATCTGATCTTGTGAATAAGGGAAGAATTCTGTTAACAGATCCCGTGCGCCGAGGAACTTGCCATGCGGCGCTGTGTAAACCGTGAAAGGCCGAAGCATCTCCAGCTTCTTAAACTTGGCGAGCATCTTATAATTAAAGGGCTTCTCGGGGTGCGAGAAGACCATAATGCTGAAAAACCAGCAAAAGGTAGCCGCCCCCATCAAGAGTGTGATGAGAATAGACCACCAGAAAATTCCGCCGCCCTCTTTCTTTTTAGAGACACTCCCGCCTCCGTAGGAACGGTATTCACTCCCGTCGCTCAAAAATCGAACATGCATGGCAAATTTGAGAAAATTATCAGAGATTTCTGAATTGAAACTTTGTGTAATTCTACTGGCTTCAAAAAGAAAGAAAAGTTTTTTTTGCGATTCTGGGCAACAATTCCGTTGCCATTCTTCCTAAGTTCTGGTCTTGGGTTCAAAGGAGGTACCGCAGCCGCAACTGCGTTCGGCGTTTGGATTGACCACCCGGAAGCCCGAATCATTTAAGGCATCGAGATAATCAATTTGGCTGTTTTCTAAAAACGCCAAGCTTTCATTATCAACAATAAGTGAGACCCCGCGGTCGGTGAAAACCCGGTCGCCAGCGGCGGCCTGGTCGATTTTCATGGTGTACTGCCAGCCCGCACAGCCGCCGCGGTCCACATGGATGCGCAGGCCAGCGCCTTCGGCCCCCGGCTTTTCAGCCAAAAGACTAAGCAGATGGGTGGCTGCATTGGCAGTCAGGGATATCATACGGGAAGCCGCGAGAGGGATAAAATTGAAAGGAGTTAAATTTGCGATGAAAAACGGTGTTGCCGCAGTCCATCTGCTCTAGGTACATGCATCGTTACGCGGCTCGTTCCTCTCCTTTTTGCAATTGAATGTCAAAAATTCGCATTCTTTCTGATTCGCTAGCCAGCCAGGTGGCAGCCGGGGAGGTGGTGGAGCGCCCGGCGGCGGTGATCCGGGAACTGGTGGAAAACAGTCTGGACGCCGGCGCCACACACATCACCGTCGAGACCCAGCGCGGTGGCGCGGCCCTCATTCGGGTGACTGATGACGGGTGCGGCATGGATCGGGAAGATGCGATGTTGTGTATCGAGCGACATGCCACCAGCAAGATCCGGACCAAAGAGGACCTCGCCGCGATCAGTACCCTCGGATTTCGTGGCGAGGCTCTGCCCAGCATCGCCAGCGTCTCGCGTTTTCGGCTGGCGACGCGGCCCGGGAATGCGCTCAGTGGAACGGAGATCGAAATCAATGGCGGCAAGATGAGCGCCGTCAAAGATCATGGTGGCCCACCGGGCACGGTGATCGAAGCGCGATCACTCTTTTTCAATGTGCCGGCGCGGCGCAAATTTCTGCGCAGCGAAAGCACCGAGCATTCGCACATCGAGCAGCAGTTCCGTTTGCATGCGATCGCGTATCCGCATGTTGCCTTCACGTTGATTCGCGATGGCGCGGTGGCTTTTCATTTGCCGGGCACGACCGATGTGCTGGAGAGAATTCGCGGCATGGCGGGCAATGAACTCGCGGCGCGTCTCATTGAGGTACCGCGCAGCGAATTGCATGGCATCACGGTGTGGGGTTACATCGGCGGACCGGGCCTCAGCCGATCGAGCCGGCAACAGCAACTGACGTATCTTAATCGCCGTCCCATCGAAAGCCCGTCGATCAACTACGGTCTGCGCGAAGGCTGCCACACGACGCTGATGAAGGGGCAGTATCCGGTGACCTTTCTGTTTCTGGAGATGCCGCCGCAGGCCTTCGACATCAATGTGCATCCCGCGAAAAAGGAAGTGCGCTTTCACGATGGCTTCGCCGTGCGCGAAGCGGTCGCGCGTGCCGTGCATGAAGCGCTCGCCGCTGCCAACAAGCTGCCGGAGGGGCATCCCACCACCGCCCGCGCGCCGTTTGGCCTGACTCCACTGGCACCGCAGGAGAAGGTCGCCCAGCAGCAGCCCCTGGCAGGCTTGGTGTCGCCGCCGGTGTTTCGGGTGACGCCTGCTCCTCTGGCTCCCCTGCCCCAGGCACCGGCGCAGGTGGAAAAAGCCGCGCCAACAACGCCCGCCGCGCCTGCCGACATACAAGCTCAGGTCGCGCCGCAGTCGCCGCCGCCACCCTCATTCCGCATCATCGGCATTCTGCACAAGCTCTATGTACTGATGGAGAGCGCGGAAGGACTCGTGCTGATGGATCAACACGCCGCGCATGAGCGGGTGAATTTTGAAAAGATGCGGCGGGCGATGGAGGCCGGCGGCGTGCCTTCGCAACGCCTGCTCATGCCGCTGACGCTGCAAACCAGCCCGCGCGACGCCGACATCCTCACGCGCAACCTGGAGCCGCTGGCGAAATTAGGGATCGAGGCCGAGCCCTTCGGCCCGAACGTCTTCAAGATTGAAGCCCTGCCCACCTTCTTAAAGACCGACGATCCCCTGGCCTGGCTGGATCAGGTGATCGAGGAACTGCAAAGCCTGAGTTCCAAGTCATCGACGCTGCGTCTTGGCGAGGATATGATCGCCACCACGGTCTGCCGGCATTCTGTTAAGGCCAACGACAAACTGTCGATGCCTGAGGTCGAGGCGCTGCTCGCTGATCTGCTCGCCTGTGAGATGCCGTACTGTTGTCCTCACGGGCGGCCGACGTTGATACAAATGTCGTTAGGCGAGCTGGAGCGGAAGTTTGGGAGGCAGGCGCCGTGAGGGGCGGTAGACGAACGAATGCCGGTGAAACCGCAAGACCGCTGAGCGAAGGCTCGCAAATCTGCGGTGAGAGGCGCCGATGAGTGAGGTGGCTGCCGGGGACTCCAATCCGATGTCGATTTACCCCAGGCCGATTGAGCACGCACTCGCTCACCACATTGCTTTCCACCCATGTCTTTTCGCACTCTCACCGCGTCTCTCCTCCTTCTCCTCCTCACCAGTTGCGCCACCCAACCAAACACCGCAGCCACCCTCGGCAACCTCATGGTGCAGCGCCTGAGTTGGATGGATGAAGTCGCGCAGATCAAACAGGCCCGCTCACTGCCTATCACCGATCCCGTCCGCGAAGCAGCGTTGTTGCAGAGCATGGAAAAACTCGGCGCCGAATCCGCATTGCCGCCTCGTGCCACCCGCCAGTTCTTCTCCGGCCAGATGACCGCAGCCCGCCAACTCCAAAGTGAGTGGCTCAATCAGCATCCCGCTCACGCTGCCCGTCCACAAGCCGCCCCGTTGCCCGATCTCAACTTCACCATCCGTCCCGCGCTCGATCAGATCGGCCGCCAGATGATCTCCGCCCTTGCCGATGCCCGTCAGTCGCCGGCAGCCGCCGCAGAGATCATCGCCAAAGCCCGCCAGCGCCTCGATCAAGCCGGCTACTCCGCCGCCGTCATCACCCCCGCCATCCACGGCCTGGAAGCCGCCCTGAAGTAGCGCAAGTCCCCTGACTGCCAACTGTTTACCGGCCCATGCGGCTTGCATTCACCCGGGCAGAGCGCCACTGTGCCTTCACAGTGCTTTGATGCGTAAATCCCAGCCCACGATTGCCATTGCCGGAGCGGGCCTTTCAGGCTTGGCCTGCGCGCGGCTGCTTGCCCGGGCGGGACTGCGCTTCACCCTTTATGAGGCCTCCAGCGAAGTCGGTGGCCGCGTGCGTTCGGACAAGGTCGACGGATTCACTCTCGACCGCGGTTTTCAGCTCTTCCTGCCCGCCTATCCCGAGGCGCGCCGCGTGCTCGATTACGAGGGCCTCAAGCTCCGCCCCTTCTACCGCGGCCTCGATATCTTCCACAAGAACCGCTTCCACCGCCTCCCCGATCCCTTCTCGCACCCGCTGGAAACCCTCAGGCACCTCGGCGATGACTTCATCTCCTGGCGTGACCGTTGGTTCACTCTCCTCATGCGCAAGGAAGCCTTCTCCACCCACGCGGTCGAGCGCCGCATCGTCGAGATGGAGACTGAAGACTACCTGCGCAGCTTTGGCTTTTCCGAAGACTTCATCGACCACTTCTTTCGGCCCTTCTTCGGCGGCGCCTTCCTGGAAAAAGACCTGCGCACCTCCGTGCGCGTGTTCCTCTTCCTCTTCTCCATGTTTGACAAAGGCGGCAGCGCCATCCCCGCGCATGGCATGCAGGCCATTCCCGATCAGCTCGCCGTCGCCCTGCCTCCCGGTTCACTGCGCCTGAACTCCCCGCTCGCTTCCATTCGGCCCGGCGAACTCACTCTCGAAACTGGCGAAGTCGTCCCTGCCGATCACATCATCGTCGCCACCAGTGAGGAGGCCGCCTTTCGTTTGCTGCCCTCTCAGTCTAACGACAAGTTATTACCCGGCCGCGCCACCACCTGCCTCTACTTCAGCACCGACCAGCCCCTGACAAACGACCCCATCCTCTACGTCGATGGCGACAACCGCGGCCCTGTCAACCACGCCTGCGTCATCTCCAAAATCTCGCCCGATTACGCCCCGCCCGGGCAGCATCTCATCTCCGCCAGCGTCGTCGGCGCCGCTTCGAGCAATGAACTCGAATCCGTCGTCCGTGAACAAATGGTTCGCTGGTTCGGTCCCGGCGCCCAAAGCTGGCGGCACCTGCGCACCTACCAGATCCGCAACGCCCAGCCCGAAAGCCGTCAGCTCCGCGTCGGCGATGGCCCCCTCCCCGCCGTCGTTTCTCCCGGCCTCTACCGCTGCGGCGATTACTGCGAAGACGTCTCCATCAACGGCGCCCTCCTCAGCGGCCGCCGTGCCGCCGAGGCCGTGATCTCCGCCCTCGGTCCCCTCGGCACCTAACGCAACCCGACGGAAGATGCAGAAAGATTGGAAAACAGAAACATAGCCCCGTTTCGGGGAAGCCGTGCAGGGTCGATCTCGACCCGAGAACCTCTTTGCAAGCCCGCCCCGGGCGCTCCATAAGGAAGCATGCGCGAAGACCGCCGCCCCAAACCCCACACGCCCTCTCCCCGCCGCAGCCCCCCACGCCCGCCGCAGGATCGCAGCCGGGGTAGCACTTCCTGGGAAAAATCCGCCGACTGGTACGATCGCATCCTGGGCGCCAGCGGCTCCGAAATCTACCGCGAGGTCGTCATCCCCAACGCCCTCACCCTTCTCGCGCCGAAAAAGGGCGAGCGCATCCTCGACCTCGGTTGCGGCCAGGGCGTCTTCTCCCGCGCCATCGCTGAATCCGGCGCCCTCGTCGCCGGTGTCGATGCCGCACCCAGCCTGATCAAAAAAGCCCGCACCTACCCCAGCCGCACCCCCATTCGCTACTACGACCGCGACGCCGCCGAAATCGGCGACCTCGGTCCCTTCGATGCCGCCTCCGCCATCCTCTGCCTGCAAAACATGGAGCACCTCGACCAAGTCTGCGCCGCCGCCGCCGCCGTCTTGAAACCCGGTGGCCGCATGGTCTGGGTGCTCAACCATCCCGCCTTCCGCATCCCCCGCCAAAGCAGTTGGGGCTTCGAAGGCGACCACAAGCTCCAGTACCGCCGCATCGACGCCTACAGCAGCACCCTGAGCGTCCCCATCATCATGCATCCCGGCCAGGCCGGCAGCGAGACCACCACCTCCTTCCATCGCAGCCTCGAAACCCTCACCCAGCCCGGCTTCAAGTCCGGCCTCCTCCTGAGCGGCGTCCACGAATGGTACTCCCACAAAGAAAGCCAGCCCGGCCCAAGAGCCCGCGCCGAAAACCGCGCCCGCAAAGAGTTCCCGCTGTTCCTAGCGTTGTCATGGACAAAGCCCGTCGGATAGGCGTCCTCGCCCGTCACCAGTCTGATGAAATTGGCATTGACGGAACACCGTGATTTTTGGTTAAATCTACCCCTTATCGGATTTGTGGTCAGCGTGCGAATCTGTCATTGGCTTCAGCTCCCAGCTTCGCAGCCGCCGTCTGCAAAACCGAGTCCTCGAACCCGGAATTCAGACCATGAAAACACTACCGAGAGCCGCATGTACCGCGGCGATTCTTCTGATCGGCGCCATCATGGGCGTCGCCGTGGCGCGCACGCTCAGTCCTGGCGCCGGAGCCCCTAAAAAATGCGAATGCGGCGGCGGTGATGCGCGCTGCTTCTTTGATGGTTCAAAATGCCCCGTATCCGGCGGCAAATGCAAGTGCTTCAAAGCGCCCGACATCGCCACAAGCACCGCATCACTGAACAACACCGCCGCTGCCGCGACTGCCGTCAATCCTATCCAGACCCTTGCCAACGCCTCCTGTTCCTGTGGCGGAAAAGGCTGCAGTTGCGCGTTTGATTCCTGCGGCAAAGACGGCGCCTCCGCCTGCGGTTGCGGCGGTGTCGACTGCAATTGCGTATCCAAACGCTGTCCCAAATTCAGCACCGTCTCCAATTGCACGGGCTTTACCGTCTGGGACTCCGACGGAAAGAAACACTGCAACAACATTTCCCGTTAGGCCAACTCAGCCCAATAATCCCCGATCTATTCCGGCAGGGATGGAGGAGGCGCCCGCATCTACTTCCCCACCACTTGGTAGCTGTCTTTGCCGTCTTTGATGATCCAGCCGGCGGCGTCGAGCTCCTTGCGCAGGGCGTCGGCGGTGGTCCAATCTTTGGATTGTTTGGCCTGCCAGCGCTTCTCGGCGAGTTCGGCGATTTCGGACGGCACGTCGGTCACTTCGTCTTCGTGAACGGCGGGCAATGAGATCCCCAAAGCCGCTAGAAGAAAATGCAGGCCCGTGAGAACCTGGGTGGCGTCATCCTGGGAAAGGGTGGCCGGTTTGGTTTTCTTGATGAATCCGAAGATGGCGCCAAGAGCGCCGGGGACATTGAGGTCGTCATTCAGGATCTGCCATGACTCCGCGAACGGACCGGCATAACCAGGATTGCTTTCGCCACCGCCCGCGGCGCGCAGAGCCTTGTCAAACTTCGCCAGTTTTTGCAGCGCGTCCCGGGCCGCGTCCAGGGAATGAAAATTGAAATTCAGCGGCGCGCGGTAATGCCCGTTGATCAGCACATAGCGCACCTCCACCGGCGAGTAACCCCGCCCCTGCAAATCCTCCAGCGTGTAGAGATTTCCCAGGCTTTTGCTCATCTTGCCGCCATCCACCATCAGGTGAGTCACGTGAAACCAATGGCGGGCGAAGTGGCCATGCGTCGAGCAGCAGCTCTGCGCGATCTCATTCTCATGATGCGGAAAAATCAGGTCGATGCCGCCGCTGTGTACGTCAAAGTCTTCGCCCAGGTATTCCAGCGCCATGGCGCTGCACTCCAGGTGCCAGCCGGGGCGCCCCTCACCCCAGGGGCTGGGCCAATAGTTCGGGCCGTCTTCGGGCTTCCGCGCCTTCCAGAGAGCGAAGTCAGTGAGCGAGTCCTTGGTATACTCATCGCTGTCTGTCGCCGAAGCGGCCGCAGAGGCTCCCAGCCGCAATTCGCGATCTTCCAGGTGTGAAAGCCGCCCATAGTCGGCAAAGGAGGCCACGCGAAAATAGACACTGCCGTCCGGCATGGCGTAGGCGTGACCGCGCTGAATGAGCGTC
>JAXMIV010000150.1:0-5477 GCA_034377045.1 Prosthecobacter sp.
GGGGCATCCGATAAAGCATGAGAAGGACCAAAATGGGGGGGAAAGGGGGAACGCCCCAAGGGCCGGGTTTCTGCCGAATTTTTCTACCAAAACCCAGCCCTTTGGTAGAAACCGTGGGTAGAAAACCTCCAAGCATCGCCTGGGGCAACTCCGCGCAACACCTGGCTCGCCACCTGCGTTATTCTCCTTCGGCCCATGTTTGTCCCCTGCCTGCGTTTCACCGCCTCCGCCCTCGTTTTGAGTGCGGTTCCGGTGTTTGCGGCCAATTCCGCCCCGTCGTTTCGCAATGACGTCATGGCCGCCGTGTCCAAGGCGGGCTGCAACTTGGGAACCTGCCACGGCAACGCCACCGGAAAAGGCGGCTTCAAACTCTCGCTGCGCGGGCAGGACGTGGATCTCGACTACAACGCCCTAACTCGCGACGTCTCCGGCCGCCGGGTCAACGCCTTCGACCCTGACAACAGCCTCATTCTCGCCAAGGGCACCAACAAGCTCGCCCACGAAGGCGGCAAGCGCATCGACCCCAAAGGCTGGGAGTATCAAGCCCTGCGGGAATGGATCATCGCCGGCATGCCGCGCGCGGCGAAAACCGACGCCACGGTCACGAAGCTCGAAGTGACGCCCCCGGAAGCCCTTTTGGACGAGGCCCAGGACAAGGTGCAGATCACCGCGAAAGTGACCTTTTCCGACGGTACTCAACGCGATGTCACCCCGCAGGCCGTGTATGAGCCGCTGCAAAATGGCTTGGTGGAAGTTAGCGCGGGCGGACTCGTCAAGCGCCTGCAATTCGGCGAGCCCACGGTGCTCGTCCGGTTCCTCAATCACTCAGTGCCGGTGCGCCTGACCTTCGTCCGCGCCAATCCCGCCTTCGCCTGGGCGAAACCCCGGCGCGACAACTACATCGACAGCCACATCTTCACCAAGCTGAAGAATCTGCGCATCAACCCCAGCGGCCGCTGTGATGACAAGACCTTCGTCCGCCGTGCTTACTTGGACCTCCTGGGCATGGTACCCTCCGCTGATGAGGCCCGAGAGTTTGCGGCCGGAACGGCTGTCGACAAACGCGCCCGGCTTGTGGACAAGTTGCTGGTCAGGCCGGAATTTGCCGATTTCTGGGCCTTGAAGTGGTCTGACGTGCTGAAGGTGGAAGGACGCACCCTGGATGAGAAGGGGATGAAGGCCTTCCATGGCTGGATTCGTGACGCCATCGCCCAAAACCGGCCGGTGGATGTCTTTGTGCGGGAAATGATTTCCGCCCGCGGCAGCACCTACCACGAGGCGCCCTCCAATTTTTACCGGGCCAATCGCACCCCGGAAACCCGGGCCGTCGCCGCCGCGCAGGTGTTCCTGGGCACCCGCCTCCAGTGTGCGCAGTGCCACAATCATCCCTTCGACCGCTGGACCCAGGACGACTATTACAACTGGGCCGCCGTGTTTGGCCGGGTCGACTACAAGCTCCTGGACAACAAGCGGAGTGACAAAAGCGACAAGCACGAATTCATTGGCGAGCAGGTCGTCTTTCTGAATCCCAAGCTGACCGTGGAAAATCCCCGGACGGGCGACAACGCCAAGCCGCGCTTCCTGGGGATGGACATGCCAAAATTGGCGGATAAGGAGGATGAATTGCAGGTCGCCGCTGTCTGGTTGACCAGCTCGTCCAATCCGCTGTTCGCGAAATCGCAGGTCAACCGCCTCTGGTATCACCTCATGGGTCGCGGCCTGGTGGATCCCGTGGATGACTTCCGCCTCACCAACCCAGCGTCGCATCCCCGCCTGCTGGAGGATTTGACCCAGGACTTCATCGCCAGTGGGTTCGATCTCCGCCACATGATCCGCACCATCATGCTGAGCCGAACCTACCAGCTCGACAGCTTGCCCAACGAGACCAACACGGCGGATGAGATGAACTACTCCCACGTGCTGCCACGCCGCCTCAGCGCGGAGCAACTCTTCGATTCCCTGCACCTGGCCCTCCGTGTGCGGCCCAAATTGGCCGGAGGCGAAGGCGGCATGCGCGCCAGTCAGTTGGCGGGCCCCAAAGGGGGACGCAGCGGTCGCTCGGATCCGATGTCCCCCGAGTCTTTTTTGATCCAGTTTGGCCGGCCGAAGCGGGAACTGAGTTGCGAATGCGAGCGGGCCAACGACACCAGCCTCGGCCAGATCTTTCAGTTCATCAGCGGCCCCGTTGTCGGCAATGTTCTACAGGATCCCGATAATCGGCTCGGCTCCCTGGCGAAAAGAGACGAGCCTGCCGCCATGGTCCGCGATCTTTACTGGGCGCTCCTGACCCGCGGGCCGACAGCGGATGAGGCCAAGGTCATGGAGTCCCTGCTCGCCTCCGCAAAAGACCGCCGCGCTACCCTGGAAGACATCGCCTGGAGCCTCGTCAACGCCAAGGAGTTCGTGCTGCGGCATTGAAGTTTGCCCCCTTCTTCTTGAAGGCGGGGTTGAAGGAAGGAGAAAAAACTCCGTGCTGGACGCTTTTGGCGGTTTACTCTTACACTCACCATTCCCCCTTTTTCCGGCATGCGCCTACTCTCCAAAGTCCTCTGGTTCCTGGCCTTTTTGGCCGCCACTTTTTGTTGGATGGTGCTCTTTGAGCACGGTTTCACCATGAAGGGCTTCAGCCAGGGGGTTCGTGAAGAGTGGCAGGCGCTCATGACTCTCGTGTCGGGACCCGAGAAGAAATGACAATGACCGGAGCCCATCGCCATCCACCGTCAACGCCCGTATTCATTTAAAGTAAAGCAAAGGACATAGGACCATGATTGAGATTGTCAAAGAGGCTGAACTCCAACCAAAGCACCTGAATCTGTGGAAAAAAGGCCTCCTGGCTGTTGAACAGAAAAACTGGGAGTATGCCGTCAGCCTGGTGCTGCCAATCGTCAAAGATGTGCCCACCTTCCTCGATGGCCGCATGGTGTTGCGCCGAGCCGAGGGCGAGGTCGCGGGCAGCGGCCGCAAGTTCAGCTTTGGCGGCGGCATGTTCAAAGGCGGCAAAAAAGACCCGTGGGAGCAGATCGCGGAGTTGGAAGAAAATGTTTTCCAAAAGGACCCCTTCAATGCTTCCGCCAACCAGCAACTTTACGACCTGGCCACCCGCCTGCAATTCCCTGAGCTGGCCGCTTTCGCCCTGGAAACCATTCGCATGGGCCAGCCGACGAACACGAAAATCATGCACACGCTCGCGCAGCATTACATGACGCATGAGCAGCCGGAGAAGGCCAGTGAAGTCTACCGCGCCATCGCCAAGGCGGATCCGCGGGACATGGAAGCGGTGAAAGGTGAAAAGGACGCCGCGGCCCGCACCTCCATCCTGCGCCAGGGTTGGGGCGCCGATTTCCGCACAGCGATGAAAAGCGGTGATGAGGCCAACGAACTGGAAATGATGAGCCGGGTCGGCATGACCCAGGAACAGATGGAGGCACTTCTCGCCAAGGTCATCGATCGCTATAACCAGGACATGACGAACCTGGCCACGGTGAAGACCATGGCCGAGTTGTACGAAAAACTCGGCCAGGGCGAAAATGCGCTTATGTTCTTCGAATATGCGCTGACCCTGAACCCGGGTGATGTGGCTTTGCAGCGCCGCACGGAAATGATTCGGGACAAGGTGCAGGACGCGCAGATCCAGCAGATGCAGACTGACATCGAAGCCGATCCGACCGCTGCGGACAACGAAGAAAAGCGGGAGCAACTCGCGGAAATCCGCCGCCAGCGCAGCGCCGCGTCCATTACCGAAGCCAAAGCCCGCGCGGATCGCAACCCCACCGACAAAACGCTGCGTTACGATTTGGGCCAGGCTTACTTCAACGCCGGCATGTACACGGAGGCGATTCCCGAGCTCCAGCAGGCGAAGGGCAATCCCCACATTCGCACCAAGGCCATGCTCATGCTGGGCCGTTGCTTTGAGCGCAAGAACATGAACGATCTTGCCGAAAGCGCGCTGTCCGAAGCCTCGAAAGAGTTGAGCATCATGGATAACACCAAGAAGGAGATTCTCTTCGAGCTCGCCTTGGTGTATGAAAAGATGGGCAAGCGCGAACTCTACCTGGATGCGCTGAAGGAAATCTACAACGCTGACTACGGGTACCGAGACGTGGCCCGCCGGGTCGAGTCTTCCTATGCCTGAGTCGATGACTGATTGGGAAGGCTGTTACCTGGAGAACAACACTCCCTGGAATCGCGGCGCTGCGTCACCACCGCTCATTGAGTGGGTGCGGCGCGCGCGGCCCCAAGGTCGTGCCCTGGTTCCCGGCTGCGGGCTGGGTCACGATGTCGCCATGCTGGCTGAGGCTGGAGTTGATGCCGCGGGACTGGACATTTCCGCCACGGCTATCGAGCGTGCCCAGGCCGCGCATCCCGGCCATCAGGAGCGGTTCGTTCATGGTGATTTGTTCGCTTTGCCAAACCCTTGGTTAGGCACATTCGATCTGGTCTTTGAACACACCTGCCTGAGCGGCATGCCGCCGGAGTGGCGGCCCAAGTATCGGGATGCCGTCGCCGCCGCGCTCAAACCCGGCGGCTTGCTTGTGGGCGTCTGGTATGTCAGTCCTGATATGGACCCGGGAGAATCCGGGCCGCCGTTTGCCATCTCGGTGGCGCAGCTTGATGACCTCTTTGCGGGTTGGCAAATCGTCGAAGACTACGTGCCGACTGTGGCCTATGCTGACCGTGAAGGCCGCGAACGTGTGCGTGTGCTTAAGCCATCTGTGTCATGAATCCCGCTCTATTTATCGACGGCGCCTATCTCATGAAGGCGTGGTCAAGCCTGCAGCGCAACGACCGGCTCGACTACACCAAGATGCGCAATGATCTTGAACGGCGATTTTGTTCGACCGACGAGCCGATTGGTGACGCCTATTACTTCAACGCGGATGTTGATCCGCAAACGTCCAAGCAGAATGCGTTTCACAATGCCCTCAGTGTGCCGCCGCCCAATGGGCCGGGTTTGCGCGTGAAGCTCTACTGACTGCAACGCAAAAAACTCTTTTGGCCTAACAGCATGGGCGGCGGTCCGGTCATGCACCCGACGAAGAAGATGCAGTTTGAATTGGTGCAGCAAAAGGCGGTGGATGTGAGTCTGGCGTTTCATCTGATCCGCTCCTTCACCCATCGCGGCTGGAGCAAACTCTTCTTCGCCGGCGGTGACAGCGATTTTCACGAGTGCATCCAACATTTGGTGGAGAATGAAAACGTGGATCTGTACCTCATCGGCACCGAAAACACCATCAGCGGCGAGCTGAAGCCCTACGCCCGCGAGATCATCCGCCTGGACGAAGTGGCAGAAGTCTGGGCACGCCCGCGCCCGCAAATGGACGAGGCGTTCTTTGCCGACCCTGCGGAGGGATGAGAGCGCTACTTGGCCGCGGCTGACGTCGCCTTGAATGGTGCAGGCACCAAGCCTTCCACCGCGCCGGCGATGATCGCCTCCACGCCGGTGGCGAAGCGGTTGGGGCGGCCGTAGTAGGTCATGG
>JAXMIV010000151.1:0-3999 GCA_034377045.1 Prosthecobacter sp.
GTAGGCGAACTGGTTGTTGGCCAGGCTGACGACCAGCGGCAATTTTTCGACCGCGGCCAGGTTCAGGCCTTCATGAAAGGCGCCGGTGGAAGTGCCGCCATCACCGATGCTGGTGGCGCCGACGGAGTCGCCCAACGTACCCCGCAGACGGCGGGCGAAAAGCACGCCGGAGACCACGGAAATGAGGCTGCCGAGGTGGCTGATCATGGCCAGCAGACCCTCTTGCGGGCGGCCACGGTGAATGTTGCCATCGCGGCCGCGCATGGGGCCGGTGACAGTGCCGAGGTAAGTGCGCATGCAGTCCAAAAGGGGTTCTCCATAGGCGGTGCGCCCGGCCTGATCCCGAATCAGGGGACCGTAAACATCGGTGCCTTTGCGCAGATGCATGCCAGCCGCGACGCTGAAGGCCTCCTGACCGCGCCCCGTGTACACACCGCCGACGATGCGCCCGCCGGCGCGGTAGAGACTGGCGAGCTTATCCTCGACCGTACGTGCCAGCAGCATGTCGCGGAAGGCGCGCAGATAGTCCTCCCGAAGTTCGGCCGGAAGGGACGTTTCAGTGTGGGAAGTGGGGTCTGCTATTGGCACAGCGAGTCGGGATACGGCCACTAAACGGAGCGGTGCGGACACCGCTGGAAGATTGGCAGCAACTGAGGGGAATGTTTTCACAGCCACCGGGAATTGTCCAGAGGTGAAAATGGCGGCTCATGCCGCTGCCGATCCGAGCCACGAGCGCCGATCAGGCCCAAAGCGCCGGCGGATAGTCACCGGCGGCGACCAGTTCGCGAATGGAGGCGACGACTTCGGCCTTGTCTTCGGGGTAGGTGACACCGAACCATTTGCCGGTGGATTCCAGCACGTGGACTTCGGCTTTGCCCTGGCTGATCAGGGTGTCGACCTCCTTGGGCACGTAACATTCGGATTTGAGATCCTGACCGTTGTCCTTAAGGAAACCGGCAAAGGCGGCGCGCAGGTGGCTGAAGACGTCCGGCGTGAAGCCAAAGAAGTTCATCGAAACCACTTCTTCACCGGTGAGCTTGATGGGTGGATCGGTCTCCCGATTTTCCGCGCCTTCGTCCGTCTTGAAAATCTTGGTCATTTCCGTCACCGAACTGAGCATGCCGTTGGCGTCGGTCTTGCAAACACCGCGGGCGACACTGCCGTGATCGGAGAGGGTATTCTTCAAGTAAAAGCCAACCATGGAGTAGCGGCTTTTGCCGTCGTCCGGCCGCGTTGCGGTGAGGTCGGCGGCGATCTTGGCAAAGGCGTCACGGCCATAGAAGTCATCGGCATTGATCATCAGGAAGGGCTCATGCACGACCGCTTCGGCAGCGAGCACGGCGTGGGCGGTTCCCCAGGGTTTGGTGCGGCCTTCCGGCAACTGAAATCCGACGGGCAGATCATGCAGATCTTGAAACGCATACTCGACCAGGATGCGATGCTGAAACTTGGCGCCGATCTGGGAACGGAATTGGTCTTCAAAGTCACGGCGGATGACAAAGACCACCTTGCCGAAGCCGGCGCGGATGGCGTCGAAAACAGAGTAATCCAGCACAACTTCTCCGGAGGGGCCCATCGCATCGAGTTGTTTGAGGCCGCCGTAACGGCTGCCCATGCCGGCAGCGAGGATGAGAAGAGTAGGTTTCATGAAATGGGGGAGCCGCCATTCATGGAGGGGACGAGGCGGGCGTCAACTTTCGTTCCGTGGCAGATTGGCGATAGGCAGAGCCCAGGTCTTGCTTATGCTTGGCATCGATGACTTCTGTTCCCAGCCGCTTTCCCGCCAATGCCCACCTCTACGGCATCGTGGACCTGGGTTATGTGGCGGCGGCAGGGGTTGAGGCGATGACCGTGGCGCTCTGCCAGGGAGGGGTGGATGTTCTGCAACTGCGCGCCAAAAAGCTGGCCAAGACCGAGATTGAGACGCTGGCGCGGCTGATGCACCCGATCACTCTGGCCCATGGCGTGCCGCTGGTGATCAATGACCACCCTGATATTGCCGCGGCGATCGGCAGTGAAGGGGTGCATGTGGGGCAGGAAGATGAGGCGGTGGCGCGGGCGCGGGCGATCGTGGGGACGGATTGCTTTGTCGGCAAGTCCACCCATAGCCTGGAGCAGGCCGTAGCCGCGCAGACGGAAGGCGCGGACTACATCGGCTTCGGCCCGCTTTATGCCACCGGCACCAAGCCGGATTATGTTCCCATCGGTTTGGAGGATGTCGCTGAGGTGCATCGGCGGGTGCAGGTGCCGATCTTTTGCATTGGCGGGGTCAATCCACAGCGGTTGCCTGAGATTGTGCGCGCCGGGGCGCGGCGGGTGGTGGTGGTCTCAGCCTTTCTACAGGCTGGCGATGTGCAGGACTGCGTACGGCGCCTGAAAGAGGCGGTTGTTCAGTTGCCGTGAATCTTGGTGGGGATCGCCTTGCCGAGCATGGTGGTGTTATGGTACCAGGAGGAGCCGTCGCTTTCGGAACGCCGGCGCAAGGCGGCCATGACGGCGTTGGCGGCCTCTGAGCGCGAGCGGGATTGGAGCAGAGCGGCGATCTCGTCGCGTGCCTCTTCAAACGTGGGCGGGCGGGATGGCTGGCGTTCACTCAGTTGGATGATGTGCCAGCCAAGCGCGGTGAGCACGGGGGCGCTGACTTGGCCAATCTCCAGGTGTTCCACGGCGGTCATGAAGTCGGCGGGCATGTGATCACGAGTGAACCAGCCAAGATCACCGCCGAGTTTTTTGCTGCGCTCATCCTCGGAGACCTGGGCGGCCAACTCGGCCAGCGTGCCTTGGCTGGCGAGCAGCTTTTGGTGGATGGCTTGGATCTCGGGCTCGCGATTCGGTTTGGTCGGCTCGTGCCGCGAGAGATAAATGTGGGAAGCCCGATACGCGGCGGGGATTCGGAGGGTTTCAGCATGGGCCGCATACCAGTCCCGAAGATCCCGGAGCGTTATGGACGTCATCCGGCCTTCGGCCTGTTTTTCCAGCCAGGCCTGATCTGCCTGGATTTCACTGACGAGATCCGCCACCTTTTGCTCCGTGAGATGCTGCCAGCCAAGCCGCATATTGCGTTCGGGCTCGGTTTCGAATTGTTTCCACCAGCTCTCGACTTCGCGCGTTGTCGCTGCTTGCACGTCGATCGCGGGCTGCCGCGCGCGGTAATGCCGGACGAGTCGTTCGTCGATCAATCCCTGCATGACTTCCCGGCGTGCAGTGTCCTGGTTCTCGGCAGTCATGGCGTCCCAGTTCTGACCCCGGCGCCAAAGGTGGATGCGCAAACCCTCCTGGACATCGGCCAGCGTCACGGGCGCGCCATGCACCTCGGCGACAATGTCATCGCGCCACCAGCGCGCGGGCATGTGCCGAACCGACCACCAGCACCCTGCCAGTGCGGCAGATGAGGAGACAAGAATCAGCAGGGATCGCAGAACGCGGTTCATGAAGCGACGGGGTTAATCCACGGTGGCCGTTCGTGCAAGGGCGTGCAGTCGTTCGGCGCGATGTTCCTTGGTCAAAGCGCGCATCGATTTCACCTCGGCGAAGAATAATTCCAGGTCACCGTGATGTTTTTTCAGCAGCGCCTCGAAGCCGGGCACCAGTTCGTAGTAAGTGGCCAGCGTATTGAGGCGGGCGTTGTTGACGGGTTTTTCGAACCACTTTTCGATCTTAAGCGATCCCCCGTAGCGACGATCCAGGGCATTCAGCCTCCGGCGCAGGCGATCCAAGGCCGCGGCTTTGGCGGCGCGTTCGTTGTCGCTGCTCCGGTAAGTTCTTGCATAAACGTCGCGCAATTCCTCCCGGCTCTGCAGCGCGATGGCAATGAATTCCTTCTCCACCCGCAATTCCTTTTCATAGGTGGCCAGCATGGCAGAGCGTCCGCTCGCGCGCAGCCAGCGTCGCGCACCTTCGCGGCCCACAGCGGTGGCGAGCGCTTCATTAAAATCGGTGTCGCCGGAAAGGTACAGGCGCTGATGGGTCAGCTCGTGGAAGAGCAATTCGGAGAGGCCA
>JAXMIV010000152.1:0-5407 GCA_034377045.1 Prosthecobacter sp.
ATCGCCGTGCGGCCGGAGATTGACCTGACCTTTGCCACAGGACTGCGCAGCATTCTGCGTGGCGACCCGAATGTGGTGATGATTGGGGAAATGCGCGACCTGGAAACCGCGGAGATCGCCATCCGCGCAGCGCTGACGGGCCACTTGGTCTTCAGCACCCTGCACACCAATGACGCCATCGGCGGCATCACCCGCTTGATCGACATGGGAGTGGAGCCCTTCCTCGTCGCCAGCGCCGTGCGCGCCTTTATCGCCCAGCGGCTGGTACGCCAACTCTGCATGGAGTGCCGCGAACCTGAACCGGATGCCGAACACAAGCTGCGGGAATTGAAATACGAAGGCCCCATTGTGGGACAGGTCTACCGGGCCCGTGAGGGCGGTTGCGAAGCCTGCCGCCTGACCGGCTACCGCGGTCGTATGTCGATCTATGAATTGGTACGCGTCACCCCGGCCATGGGTGAGCTGATCACGCAAAGGGCCAGCTCCCAGGCGCTGATGGTGCAGGCCTACAAGGATGGCTACCGGCCGATGCGTGAATACGGCGTGCGCAAGGTTCTGGCCGGCAACACCACCGTGGAAGAAGTGATCAGCGTCACCGTCGCGGAGGCGGAACAGTAGCGGATCTCTGATGAAGCTCCTCGGCATCTCGTTTTTTCGTTCTTCACCGCATGCCCACCTTTGCCTATCAAGCTGCTGATTCTTCCGGACGCGATGCCTCCGGCACGATCGACGCACCGGATCGCGCTTCGGCCGTCCGGTTGCTGAGCGGCAAGGGTTTGCAACCGTTCAAGGTGGTCGAAAGTACCGCCAAGGCGGCTGGCAAGATCGTCGCCGCCGCCAAGTCCAAAGCCGACGCCAAGGCGGAGGCTGCCGGCGAGGACATCGGCCCGATCAAGCTCAGCAGTTCCCAGATTCAACAGTTCACCGAAGAAATGTCGGAGTTGCTGGAGGCCGGCATGCGTCTGGAACCGGCCCTTAAGCTTCTGGAAGGCCGCGGCACCGAATCCCCCCATCGGCGAATCGCCAAGCGGCTCGGGGACATGATTCGCGAAGGCCACCCTTTCAGCAGCGCCCTGCGCCAGTCCTCCCCCTCCTTTGGCGAACTCTACTGCACGGTAGCCGCCGCCGGTGAGGCCGGCGGCTCACTCGGGCAGGCCCTCCGAAGGCAGGCCGTGTATTTGGGCAGGGTTCGCGAGATGAGCAGCCAAGTCATCGTCGCACTCATCTATCCAGGATTTCTCCTTATCTCCGCCGTAGCGGTGACGATCCTCTTCACCACCTTTTTGATTCCGCGGCTGAGCGTACTGATGACAAGCATGAGGGGTGGCATCCCCAAGGGGATCCAGTACATCATGGCCTTGTCAGATTTTTTGAAGAGCTGGTGGTGGGCCGTGATCATTGGCTTAGTGCTGAGCGGTGTTGCTTTTTGGATGTGGTCCAAGTCAAAGCCTGGACGGCCAGTTTGGGACAAGGCGAAACTGAAATTCCCCTTCGTTGGCAATGTGCTGACCGCCAGTTTTCACACCCAATTTTTGGAAACGCTCGCCAGTCTTTCGACTGGAGGCTTGCCCTTGCTGAAGGGTTTGGAACTGGCCTCCCGCGTATCCGGCAATGCCTACGTGCAGAAGCAACTGGAAAGCGTGATCGTGAACGTCCGCGACGGTGCCTCCTTGTCCCGTGCCCTTGAAAAGACGGCACTCTTTCCGCCTCGATTGCTGGAGATGGTGCGGATCGGCGAACATACCGGCGAAATCGCTAATTCACTCCGGCGCACTGCGGACCGCTGCGGACGCGATCTGTCGAAGAGCCTCGAGAAAGCCATGGCCCTCATGCAGCCGGTCATCATCCTCGTCATGGCCGGCCTCGTCGGCGTCATGGCTTACATGATGATTTCCGTCATATTTGAGACAGTTTCCTCACTGCGGAATCGCCATTAATCGGAATTGTTTTGATTCCCAGGCTGCGAAAGACGAACGTTTTGAGCCTTGTAGCACTCAAAGAAGTAACTTTGTTCAACATGAAAATCCATCACACGCCCCACACCCGTCTCCGCAATGCCTTCACACTGATGGAAATGATGCTGGTGCTGGGCATCATCGCCCTGCTTATTACGGTCGTAGCCTCCATCTCGCCGATGTTTATCGAAAGTGCCGAGATCACTACTGCTCAGGCGAAGATCGGTACCCTCAAGAGCATGATGCAGGCTTATAAAAACAATAATCGCCGGTTTCCTGCCTCCCTTGAGGATTTGGTGAAGCCGCCCGCGAATGCCCAGTTCAAGAAGCAGTACGTAAGCGAGGAAGGCATCACTGATCCATGGGGGGAGAAGTTTCAGTTGCGCAGTCCGGGCAAGAAAGACGGCGCACCTTTCGAAGTCTACTCCATGGGTCCGGACAAGAGGGACGGGACGGATGATGACGTGTATTAATCGGCCAAAGCTCTAGTCCGCAGCCGCAAATCCAACATGAAAACGACGGCTCGCATCCGGCGCGGCGGCTCGGGCTTCACCATCCTGGAGTTGGTCGTCGTGATGTCGATCATCATGCTCATGATCGGCCTCGGCATCGCCAGCTTTCGGTTTTTTGATGAAAAGGATCCCTTTGAAGAACCGGCGTCAAAATTGCTGCAGATGTCGAAATTTGCCCTGCATTCCGCGGCGGTCCAGCATCGTGGCCGAACCATCGGTTTTGACAAGACCGGCTTTGGTCTTTTGGGCGGGGGAGCTGGCGTAGGCGAGCACTACGCCGTACCGAAGGATATGAAAATTTTGATCTTTCGCATGGGTGCCAAGAGCTGGGACAATGCAGAGGGACATGATTGGCAATTCGGCGAGCAGGGGATCTGCGAACCCGTCAAAGTCCGGTTCGAAATGAACGGCGAATCCCGGGAGGTGGCCTTTCATCCTCTGACTGGCACCCCCGTGGAATACTGATTTCCCATGAAACTAGCCTCGTCTGCTCTGCCTAGCCCAAAGTTTCGCGACGCTGGCGCCACGTCGTCGCGGTCTGGCATGACCTTGATGGAGGTCGTGTTGGCGCTCGCGGTATTCAGTCTCGCGGCAATGGCCCTTGTGGGTACACTCAACCAGATCGCGGATGCAGCCATCGACTCCCGGCGGCTGCTTGAGGTCGATCAGCAGTTGGAGTCCCTCATCGACGAATACAGCAAGGTTCCGCAGATTCAGGAACTCGACGAGCAGATCAAGCCGGGCGCCGACGGCGTCGCCTACCGGATTCTGATCAGGCAGGTGAAGGATCTGAAGAACAAAGATGGCCGCTTCTTGCAAAACACCTTCCGCATTCAGGTCACCGCCCGCTGGAATGATGGCTTCGGCCCCATCGAAGTGGCGGCGGACACCCTGCGGTACGCCGGCGCCTATCTGCCGATCCAATAGCGGGTCATTGCCGTCATGCGCATCCCTATTCCCAGGCCCTCATCCGCTCGACTTGCCAACCTCCGGCGAGGGGCGTTTTCCCTGCTGGAAATGGTCGTCGCCTTGGCGGTCTTTATCCTTCTCATCGGCGGCATCTTTGCCATTTCGCAGGGCACGGTGGAATTGAGCAACGACTTGGCCGTGGCCCAGGACCGAACCCTGCTGCGGGGGAACTTCATCGAGTTCATGCGCCGCTCCTTTCGCAATCTTCCCGGCGGCGCGGAGGTGCGGCTTTCGGTGCGGCAACGCGGCAGCGCCTACGTGCCGACGATCAATGTCATCAACGGCGGTTCCTCGTTTACCCCAGGCCCGGCGCTGCCGCCTGGCACCAGCATGGATGTTTATGCGGATGAACGGCCCGGCGGTTACCTGCGCGTCTCCCTGCGCGTGCTTGATGACCGGCAGACCAATGCTTACCGTTCTGGCCAACCCGTCCGCTACTCCAAAAATGAGCCCACCGTCACGCTGCTGGACAATGTGAGCCGCTTCGAATGGCGCTTCTACGACGCCGCGACCAATCGCTGGGAGAATAACTGGAAGGATGCCAAGCGCCCCATCCTGGCGGAAATGAATCTGCAATTGGACGATGGTTTCCAGAGCCGCAGCATCTTTTGGATACCGCCCGTGGTGCCCAATGGCCTGGGTGGAGCCACCCCACCACCCGCCGGAGGCGTTCTTCCACCGCCCCTGGGAGGCGGGCCACCACCCGCTGGCGGTAATCCTCCCCCACCTCCCAGTCCCTGACACGCCGTATTTATGAATCATCGCTGCCATCCAACAGGAAGAGGCCGGGCCGAGGCGGGCGCGGCCTTGCTGGCGGTGCTTTGGATTGTCGCCCTGCTGCTCGGCCTGGTGGCTGCGGCCTCCCTGCTGCTCACGCAGGATCTCGAGCTCGGCGCGGTCAAACGCCAGGTCTTCCGCGCCCGGATGCTCGGGGAGGCGGGTCTCGCCATCGCCATGAATCCCGACATCAAGCCGGATGATCCCCTGCTGCGCCAGCAGATCGCTCCGGATGAAAGGGTGGAGGTCGAAATGACCGGTGAGGACGGTCTTTTGAATCCTAATGCTCTGCTGGCGCGCGAAGACCGCGAAACCTTCCGCCGGGTGTTTCGCTACTGGGGCATCGATCTGCAACGCACCGACGCCATCATTGATGCGTTGATGGATTGGGTGGATGGCGACGATTTTGTCCGCGTACGCGGCGCCGAAAGCAAGGCCTATGGCCGCACCGGCATGCCTTTCAACATCCCTTTCCGTTCCGTCGAAGAAATGGGCATGGTGCGCGGCATGAATGAGGTGGAGGCCGTGTACCCGGGCTGGCGCAGTTGGTTCAGCGTCTACGCCGGCGCCGCCCTGGATGTGAACGAAGCCCGTCCCGAAATCATTTCCGCCGTCACCGGCGCGGACATCCGCCTCGCCAATCAACTGCGCAGCATGCGCCTCGGCCGGGATGGCGTCCTCAATACCGTCGATGACGCCCCGATAACCGACCTGCAGAGCGCGTTGCAGATCCTGGGTATCGCCACCACCCAGTCGCAACAGGCGCTGGCCGGCGTCCTCACGACCACCAGCGGCACCCGCCGCATCCTGGTCAAGGTGCAGGTGGGCGATTTCGAACGCCAAGTGGCCGCCGTCGTTCGCGGCGCTGCCGGGCAAGGCATCACGATCCTTTGGATGGGGGAACGGTAGTGTCCTTCCGCGAAGTGCTTCGCATAAATAAACAAGCCGAGTCGGCGGGCTGGAGGGCGAGTTTGTGTACGTTGTTCACGCTTTAGCGTGGCAGGGCACGCGACACGCTAAAGCGTGAACAACGTACCCAGATCGGCCGATGGCAGCTTCGTCGCAACCCTGGCAATGAATTTGCAAAGAACTTTAATGACAGGACACTAGCTACAAAGGGTGCCCCAGAACGGGATCTCCCGAATCTGCTTCGGTGACAGCTCACCCCCAGGCAATCCGAATTCGAGGCGAAGA
>JAXMIV010000153.1:0-2728 GCA_034377045.1 Prosthecobacter sp.
CCGAAGACGAGGCGGCCCTGCCACGCGGTGACGTCGCCGATCACCTTCAGATAAGTGCTGCGCGGTGCGATGCCCGCACTGGCCAGGGGGCTGAAGGTTTTCGGAAAGTGCCAGAAGGTGCCGTGCATGGTCATCAGCAGATCGTCACCACCGATGTCGCGAATGCGCGGCCACTCAGTGTTCCAGCCGTGGGCGCCGTCGTAGCAATGGCTGGCTTTCGGCAGGCGGTAGGAATGCCACTTGCCGCCATCCAGGCACATCAGGATGAGCGAACGATGATCCCAACCGATGCTCCAGATCGGATCGGACTCCGGTTTGTCGCTGCCGTAAATGCCACCGGGGCCGGTGACTTCGGTGAATTGATTGCGGCGCACGAGTTTCCAGTCTTCGCCGGCTTTGGTCCATTCACCCAGCGCGCCGCTGGGGGTCGCGGGGTCGGTGAGCACACGCGGGTCTCGATCGCCATTGTTGGCATAGATGACGCGGCCCTGGCCGCTGTAGAGACCTTTGCCGTGGTAACCGGGAAGTTCGGAATTGAGGAGGGACAGCGCCTTTTCTTCGGTGATGCCCTTCTTGATGCCGTTGCCGTCGCGAATGAGACCAGTGACCGCCAGCGATTTCACGTCGACCTCATAGAGGCCTTCCTCCATGGTGGCGTAGTACACCTTGCCCGCGGGATCGGTCAGGTGGCGGGCATTGCCGGTCAGGCGGCCGGGCATGCGTGCCGACGAGATCACCCGCACCTGGCGGTCGGCATCAATAATGTACGGACCGATGAAGAGCTGCTGGGAATCGCGATGGATCATGCGATTGGCCGGCGTGCCGCCGATGCTCTCGAGGTGAATGATCTGCTGTAGATCCGGAGTGATCTCGTACAGCTTGTCCGACGAACCAAAGGGCAGATGTGGCCCATAGGTGATGACCCACAACCGGTCCGCCCAGGGCACAACAGCGCCGGTGCCGCACTCGCCCTCGTTATTGAACATCGCCAAATGCGGGTAGATGCCGCTGACGGAGCGCGGTTCCGCGGCCGGTGCCAGGGAGGTGAGGCTCAGCAGGAGGACGAGGAAGAGGTTCCGAATCATGCGTTTCTGTGAAGTGGAAAAGGGCAGGTGGAAAGTAAAAAGGGCACATTCCTCCCTTTTGGTCCCCACGGATAGTCTTGCAAAGTCGCTCCGCGCATGGCACTTCTGGTACCATCTTTCTCCTGAATGAAATACGCCGAGCTTCATCGCATCTACCACCAGCCCTTTTTTGACCTCCTCAAGCAGGCCCGGGCGGTTCATGAGGAGCACTGGACCGGCAACGAGGTCCAGCTCTGCACCCTGCTGAGCATCAAGACCGGCGGTTGCAGTGAGGACTGCGGCTACTGTGCCCAAAGCGCCCGCTACAGCACCGGTGTCCAGGCGGAAAAACTCATGCCCAAGGAACAGGTCATGGAGCGCGCCCTCGCCGCCCGCGCCAGTGGGTCCACCCGCTTCTGCATGGGCGCCGCCTGGAAAGGCGTCCGCGTCGGCACCCAGAAATTCGACCAGGTACTCGACATCGTTCGCGACGTGTCCAAGCTCGGCATGGAGGTCTGCGTCACCCTCGGTGAACTCGGCGCCGCCGAGGCCGCCCAACTCAAGGAAGCCGGCGTCACCGCGTATAACCACAACATCGACACCTCCCCCGAGCACTATCCGAACATCGTCAGCACCCACACTTTCGAAGACCGCCTGCGCACCATCCGCAATGCGCAGGACGCCGGCATGTCCGTCTGCGCCGGCGGCATTCTCGGCCTCGGCGAGACCATCGAGGATCGCCTGAAAATGCTCGAAGTGCTCAGCAACTTCAATCCGCATCCCGAAAGCGTCCCGATCAACGCCCTCATGCCAATTCAAGGCACGCCGATGGCTGATCACGCACAGGTGGATTCGTTCGCGTTCATCCGCATGATCGCGGTGACACGCATCGCCATCCCGCGCGCCAAAGTCCGCCTCAGCGCCGGCCGCACCAACTTGTCCAAAGAGGCTCAGGCCCTGGCCCTCTTCGCCGGCGCCAACTCCATCTTCTACGGCGACAAACTCCTCACCGCCGCCAACCCGCGCGCCAATGACGACCTCGCCCTGCTGCGCGAACTCGGCCTCACCGCCCAAGAGCCCAACGTTGATCTTGAAGCGCCGGCTGCCGATGAGTGCCGCGAATTGATGCCCGCATGCGAAACCGCCTGTGGTTGCGCCGAGCCTGATGGTTCCCTGGCAGAGCATGCTTGACCAGCGGCACGACTTGCCTCAAGAATTCGCGGCATGAATTGGAAAGCACCGCTTCTCTGCCTGACCCTGCTCGTTTCTGGAAATGCTCAGGAAGCTCCGGCCCCGCTGGCCAAACGGTATCCCTCCCTAAAGGTGCAGGGCAAAGTCGGCACCAAGCGGAACAAGCAGGGAGACTCGTCCTACATGCAGACCATGACGATCAGTCCGCAGGTCGTGATTGAAAGTGCGCCCACGCAGCCCATGGCCGCCGCGGAAGCGGTCTTTCTCATCGTCACCATGGACACCGGCAAAAAGTACCGGCAACGCGAGGAGGAGTACCTGGTCGCCTCCAACGAAACCGTCCCCATCCCCGCCGTCGAGCGCGGTTCCCGCCGCAGCTTCGACTTCGCCAGCATCAAGACGCAGTTCGATTCGTGGCGGGACGGAAGCAACGTCGGCGGCACCGTTTACAAGTACTACCTCATGGCCGTGCG
>JAXMIV010000154.1:0-5462 GCA_034377045.1 Prosthecobacter sp.
GGGTCGCCTGATCTTCCTCCGTCGCCTCGCCGAGGCGAGGGATGAGTTTTTTCGGCACGATCAGCACGTGGATGGGCGCCTGCGCATTGATGTCATTGAAGGCGGCGCAAAAGTCGTCTTCATAAACGAGCGGCGCGGGGATCTCGCGGTCGATGATCTTCTGGAAGATGGTCTTTTCCGGCATGGCGGTCGGTTATTTGAAAAGTTCGGTCTGGCCCGGGTCGCGCGCCTTCCGCTGATCCAGGGATTTGATTTCGTCGATGAATTCACCCACGTCTTCAAACTGCCGATACACGGAGGCGTAGCGCACGTAGGCCACGTGGTCGATTTCCTCCAGGCGGCGCATCAGCTTCGCGCCGATCACCGTGGAGGGGATTTCGCGGTAGCCCTCTTCCTCCAGTTCATTGGCGATGTCGTCGATCAACTGCTCAAGCTGCTCCATCTTCACCGGCCGCTTCTCGCAGGCTTTGCGGATGCCGGACATCAGCTTGTCGCGGTCGAAGTTTTCGCGGGCGCCGTTGCGCTTCACCACCCGCAGTTCTTCGCGTTCCACCACTTCATAGGTGGTGAAGCGGAAGTTGCAGCGCATGCACTCGCGGCGGCGGCGGATCGCCTGCCCTTCGCGGGCCTCGCGTGAATCGATCACGCGGTCTTGGGAACTGCCGCATTTGGGACAACGCATGAGATGGGGGCTCCAAAGGTGCCATCAGCCGGGAGATTGGCAAGCCCGGAGCATGTTACGAGGCCACCCGCGCCTTCCGGCACTCCGAACAGATCTCGTTCCCCTCCTCCGTCACGCGGAAATCCAGCGTCGGATCATCCACGTCGGACTTGCCGCAGATCGTGCAGCGGAAGAAGGGGCCGTTGGTCGCCTGATCTTGCTCATACTTCTGGCGTCGCTGGGTGACTTTGGCGATTTGCACCCGTCCCTTCAGGAACCCAGGCCCAAAGGCGATGAGGAAATTCAGCTGCGCCAGCAGCACCACGACGATGGCTGAAGGCTCGTTCAGCACCATCAACACCAGTGACGCGACCCCCAACCAGGCAATCCATTTCAGCTTTACCGGCAGAATGAAGAACAGCAGGATCTCTTCATTGGGATAAATGCAGGCCATGGCGAAGAGGGTCGAATAATAGAGCCACATGCCATTCACTTCGTTACCTCCAAGGAGGCCGGCAATCGCCTGGGGAATCAGCCCGCCCAGCACATAAAGATTCACCCGAAAAGGCCCCCAGGCTTCGTCCAGGCCACGGCCGATCCACATCAGGAACATCGCGCCCATGGCGGCGAAGAAGGGATTCATCGACACCGGGATGAAGATGTAGGTAAAGAACCGCCACACCTCCCCCCGCATCAAGGCATCGCCATCCAGCCTGAGGAACCCCTGGTAGGAACCCTTCGCCTCCGGTGGCAGGAACAGAAAGAGCACGAAGGTGAGCAACTGCAGCACGGCGATGCTCTGCAAAAGCCCGGGCAAGGCGAACCGCCCAAAGCGGGATTCAAATCGATCAAGAAGGGGCATGAGGGGGTGATGGCGGCAGAAGCCGCCACAAGATCACCGTGGCGCACAGCGCCGCGAATGCGAACGGGTTTTGGAGCGCGCGTGGGATCGCCTCACCCTGTCCCTCAGACTCGACGACTGTTCATTTGACTTGCAGTACGACGATTCCGTGTTAAAATGTTTACTTTAGACAACGCCCCGCCAAATCAACGCCTTCGATACCTGTAGCGATGGACGAACTCTCCCCCCTCTCCGACGCCGGATTCGAATCCCCATCCAAGGCTGCCATGGGGATCGTGGGGACAAATGGGGATTCCGATCCCCATGCACAATCCATTGATCTTCAGCTAACTATATCACAAATCCCCAAATGGGGATGAAAACTAAATATCCCCATCGCGGCCCTTTTGACTTCCGTTGGCGCCCCTAACGACCCCATGTGGACCCGCCCCATTCCCATGGATTATCCCAGTAGGAGGAAAAACGGGCTCTGACGAACGTATTCTGAGGCTGCTCTGTCTCACTTTCTGTCGAATCTCCATGCGTTTGCCCCTCATCGCCCTGCTGACCCTGCCGCTGGCTGCGCCTGCTGCCACGATCAATTTCAGCCGCGAGATTCGGCCGATTCTGAGCGAAAACTGCTACTTTTGCCATGGGCCCGATGAAGCCAAGCGTGAGGCCGGTCTGCGCCTGGACGTGGAAGCCTCCGCCAAGAAAGACAATGACGGCACCACCGCCGTGGTGCCTGGCCATCCCGAAAAAAGCGCCCTCATTGAGCGCCTCCTCTCCACGGACCCTGATGAGGTCATGCCGCCGCCCAAGCTCCACAAGACCATTTCGCCGGCCCAGATCGCCTTGCTGAAAGAGTGGATCAAACAAGGGGCGCAGTGGGGGAAGCATTGGAGTTATGAGAAGGTCGTGAGGCCGGCGGTGCCAAGTGCTCAGACCAAAGGCCTTAACCCGATCGACGCATTCATTCAGGCGCGCCTCGCCGATGAAGGGCTGAAGCCTGCCAAAGAAGCGGATGCTGCCACGCTTATCCGCCGCGTCGCTCTCGACCTCACCGGCCTGCCTCCCACCCTTGACGAGCTCAATCGCTTCCTCCCGAAACTGAGCACCGAGAACGGCGCACTAAGCACTTCGGCTTACGATTCACTCGTCGACTACTATCTCAACAAACCCGCGCTCGGCGAACATTGGGCACGCCTTTGGTTAGACTTGGCGCGCTATGCGGATAGCGCCGGTTACCCCAGCGATCCGGGCCGCGAAATCTGGGCCTACCGCGACTGGGTGATCGATGCCTTCAACCATAACATGCCCTTCGATCGGTTCACCGTCGAGCAACTGGCGGGCGATCTGCTGCCCAATCCCAAGGACAGCCAGTTCATCGCCACGGCCTTTCACCGCAATACGATGACCCAAAACGAAGGTGGCACCAGCGACGAGGAGTTCCGCGTCGCCGCGATTGTCGACCGGGTCAACACCACGCTGGCCGTCTGGATGGGCACCACCATGGCCTGCGCGCAGTGCCACACGCACAAGTACGACCCCATCTCCCACAAGGAGTACTACCAGTTCTACGACTTCCTGAATCAGAGCGCGGATGCGGACAAAAAAGACGAAAGCCCGCTCCACGAATTTTACACGCCGGACCTGGAGCGGAAGCGCGCGGTGCCTCAGACGGAACTTGCCGCCATTGAAGCCCATTTTGTTAGTCCCGATCCGAAATGGCTGGCGGGTCTGGATGCCTGGGACGCCGCCTTTGCCCGCGATCTGGGCTGGAAGCACCCGAAGCCGCTGGCCGCCACGACGAAGGGCACGAACGAAGTCGCCATTCAAAATGACGGCATCGTGTCCCTCGCTCGCCGCAATGACACGGAAGTCGGTACCGTGGACTTGCCGATCACCGACGCCAAAATCAGCGCCCTCCAAATCGAGACCTTCCCTGCCGCCGCCAAGAGCAACTTTGTCATCACCGACGTACGGGCTGACGTGGTGCCGCCGGCAAACACCAAGGGCCCGAAGGCGCGTTTCGCCCGCATCGAACTGGCCGGCAAGGCCAAGATCCTGCAACTGGCCGAGGTCCAGGTCTTCAGCGGCCAGGAGAACGTCGCTCTTAAGGGCGCGGCCAAACAGAGCAGCCTGTACACCAATGCCGAAGCCAAGCGCGCCATCGATGGCCGCACGGATGGCGACTATGCCAAAGGCAGCGTCTCCCACACCTCCGGCAGCGAAGACAATCCCTGGTGGGAAGTCGATCTGAAGACAGCGCAAAGCATCGATCGCATCGTCGTCTGGAACCGCACCGATGGCGGCTCAGGCAGCCGTCTCGAGGGCTTCCGCATGGTCCTGCTGGATGATCAGCGAAAGACCCTGTGGTCGCGCGAAGGCAATGCCGCGCCGGCAACGCAGTTGGAGTTTGCCATCGCCGGACCGGCACGCATCCACTTCACCACCGCCATCGCGGATTACGAGCAGTCCGGTTTCACCGCGGCGTCCCTCTTGAAATCGAAGGACAAGACGAATCAAGGCTGGGGCGTCGGTGGCGCCGCGGATCAACCGCACAAGCTCACCCTGTTGGCCGCCACAGCCGTGGCCGTGCCTCCAGGCTCAAAGTTGCGGGTCGTCATCTCGCAGACTTCCGAGCACAAGCAGCACACCCTGGGCAGCTTCCGCCTCAGCTTTACCGGCGATACTCGCGTGCAGGAAGTGGCCGGCACACCCGCCACCGTCCTCACCGCCTTGTCCCAGCCCAAGACCAAACGCTCCGCCGCCCAGCAAAAGGCCATCGCCGACCACTATGTCCGCAACGTGTCGAAAGAAGCTGCGCCGCAACGGAAGCGGAAAATGGAACTGACAAAACAACTCGACGCGTTCAAACCCCTCACTGTGCCCGTCATGAAAGACCTCGCGGGCGAGCAGCGGCGCAAGACCAACATCCAACTGCGCGGCAACTGGGAGGCCCTGGGCGACGAAGTCACCGCCGCTGTGCCGGCCATCTTCAATCCCCTGCCCGCCAATGCCCCGCGCAACCGCCTCACGCTGGCGCAATGGTTGGTTAGCCGCGACAATCCCCTCACCGCCCGCGTCACCGTCAATCGCCTGTGGGAGGCGCTTTTCGGCTACGGCATCGTCCGCACCAGCGAGGAATTTGGCAGCCAGGGCGAGTTGCCCGTGCATCCCGAATTACTCGACTGGCTCGCCGCCGAGTTCATGGACAGCGGCTGGGACACCAAACATCAGCTCAAGCTCATGGTCACCAGTCAGGCCTACCGCCAAAGCTCCGCGAGCACCGCCGAACTCAATGAGCGCGATCCCGACAACCGCCTGCTCGCCCGCGGCCCGCGCTTCCGGCCCACCGGCGAACTCGTGCGCGACCAGGCTCTGGCCGTCAGCGGCCTGCTCAGTCCCAAGATGTACGGCAAACCCGTGCGGCCCCTGCGCCCCAATCTGGAACTCAACACCGCTTTCGGCGGCAAAAACGACTGGGTCACCAGCGAAGGCGAAGACCAGCATCGCCGCAGCCTCTACACTGAAACCAAGCGCAACAGCCCCTACCCCAGTTTCAGCACCTTCGACGCGCCTAACCGCGAGGTTTGCACGATCCGCCGCGGCCGCACCAACACCCCGCTTCAGGCCTTCGTCACCCTCAACGATCCCGTCTTCATCGAAACCAACCAGGCCATGGCCCGCCGCATCCTTGCCGAAGGCGGTCCCGACACTCCCTCCCGCCTGCGTTTCATGTTCAAAGCCTGCCTCTCCCGCGACCCTAACGCGCAGGAACTCGCGGCGCTGACCAAGCTCCTCGAACAATCCCTCGCCGCCTATCAAAAGGACCCCGCCGGCGCCCTCAAAATGGCCACCGACCCCCTCGGCCCCGCCCCCAAAACCACCCCTGTCCCCGACCTCGCCGCCTATCAAAAGGACCCCGCCGGCGCCCTCAAAATGGCCACCGACCCC
>JAXMIV010000155.1:0-5954 GCA_034377045.1 Prosthecobacter sp.
TGTTTCTGGCAGTGCCGCTAACCATGGTTTTTAAAGTCCTGCTCGATAACAGCGAGGAGTTTCGCTGGATCTCGATTGCCATGGCCAAGAAGAAAATCCGCCGTGGCGAGGTCAATGTGCCTGGCTACGATTTGGCCGAAGGGGAGATCCTCGGCGGCGGCGCCAGTACCGAAAATCCTGGGAGAGATTAGCGACTCTGGCCCGGGCAGAGTGGCGCGAATGTGAACCCAGCGCCAACACTGTTGAGACAAATTGACCCGCAGGGGGAGGGGCGCGCATGCAGTCAATCCCGTGTCCGGCAGCGATAATACCAAGGTAAGAACACCTTTTGACACAACTGGCATAGCGCCAGCAAAGGGCAACGGTTACAACCTATTGTTATGTCGCCCGAAAAATTCACCGTCAAACTTCAGGAAGCCTTCAACGCCAGTCAGTCGTTGGCCACGCGCTACGGGCATCAGGAACTCAAGCCCGCGCACATGTTGCTGGCGCTGCTGGAACAGGATGGCGGCCTGGCGCGGCCCTTGTTTGAAAAGGCGGCCACCAATCCCGCCGCCGTCCAAAACCTGGTGACCGCGCTGGAAGGTCACCTCAATCGCCAACCGAAGGTCTCGGGCGGCAGCAGCGGGCTGCATTTGTCCAATGAACTGCGGGACCTCATGATCAAGGCGGAGGATGAGCAGAAGAAACTGAAGGACGATTTTCTCAGCGTCGAACACGTCATTCTTGGCCTGTTCAAGACGCGCACCGAACTTGATGCGCTATTGAAGCAGGCGGGCCTGACTTATGACAGTGTTTCCCAGGCGCTCGTCGCCGTGCGCGGCAATCAGCGGGTCACGGATCAGGATCCGGAAGGCAAATACCAGACTCTGGAAAAATACGGCACCGATCTCACCGCGCTGGCGAAGAAGGGCAAGATCGACCCGGTGATCGGTCGCGACGAAGAAATCCGCCGGATCATGCAGGTGCTCAGCCGCCGCAGCAAAAACAACCCCGTGCTGATTGGCGAGCCCGGGGTCGGCAAGACCGCGATCGCTGAAGGTTTGGCGCGCCGCATTGTCGCGGGTGACGTGCCGGATTCACTCAAGGGCAAGCGCCTCATCAGCATGGATCTCGGCGGCATGATGGCCGGCGCGAAGTTTCGCGGTGAATTTGAAGAGCGCCTGAAAGCCTTCCTGAAGGAGGTGACCGGCAGCAACGGCCAGATCATTCTGTTCATCGACGAACTGCACAACATCGTCGGCGCGGGCAAGGCCGAAGGCGCAATGGATGCGGGCAATCTGCTCAAACCGCAGCTCGCCCGCGGCGAATTGCGCTGCATCGGCGCCACCACCTTGGACGAGTATCGCAAGTACATCGAAAAGGACCCTGCCCTGGAGCGCCGCTTTCAGCCGGTGCTGGTGGATGAACCTTCGGTGGAAGATACCATCGCCATTCTTCGCGGTCTCGCGGAACGTTATGAGGTGCACCATGGCGTCCGCATTCAGGATGGCGCGCTCATCGCCGCGGCGACTCTCAGCCATCGTTACATCGCCGACCGCTTCCTGCCGGATAAGGCGATTGACCTCGTCGACGAAGCCGCCAGCCGCATCAAGATCGAACTCGATTCCATGCCCACGGAAATTGACGTGATCGAACGGGAGATCATGCAGCGTGAGATGGAGCGGCAGGTCTTGAAAAAGGAAAGTGATGCCGCTTCCAAACAACGGCTGGCCAAGATCGACAAGGAAATGGCGGACCTGCGCGAGAAGTCGGATGCCTTGAAAGCGCAGTGGATGAAGGAGAAGGAGGTCGTGGATGCGAGCCGCAAGATCAAGACGGAGATCGATCGCCTGCGCACGGAACAAGAACAGGCGCAACGGCAGGGTGACTTTGCCCGCGCGGGTGAGATTCAGTACGGCCTCATTCCTGAGCTGGAACGCAAGCTTGCGGAGAGCACCGCCGCGGCTGCCGGCCGGCAGACCACGTTGTTGCGGGAGGAGGTGACTGAAGAGGACATCGCCAAGGTCGTGTCCTCATGGACGCACATTCCCGTGTCGCGGTTGCAGGAAGGCGAGCGTTCGAAACTGGTAAAAATGGAAGAGCGTTTGTCCGCCCGAGTGATTGGCCAGAAGGATGCCATCAGGGCTGTCAGCAACGCGGTCCGCCGTGCGCGCGCTGGCATTCAGGATGAAAACCGGCCGATCGGCAGCTTCCTGTTCCTCGGCCCCACCGGTGTCGGCAAAACTGAACTCAGCAAGGCGCTGGCGGAATTTCTCTTTGATGATGAACACGCGCTGACCCGCCTCGACATGAGCGAGTACATGGAGAAGCACAGCGTTAGCCGCCTCATTGGCGCGCCTCCCGGCTATGTCGGTTATGAAGAAGGTGGTCAGCTATCTGAAGCCGTGCGCCGCCGTCCTTATTCGGTGGTGCTGTTTGATGAAGTGGAGAAGGCTCACCCGGATGTGTTCAACACCCTGCTTCAGGTGCTCGATGATGGCCGCATCACCGATGGCCAGGGCCGCACCGTCGATTTCAAAAACTCCGTCATCATCATGACCAGCAACATCGGCTCCAGCGTGATTCAGGAAATCAGCAACGCCGAGCAGCGCGAGGCCCTGGTGCGCGATGCCTTGAAGGATTTCTTCCGGCCCGAATTTCTCAATCGCCTCGACGAAATTGTCATCTTCGATCGCCTCAATGCCGAGGAACTCAGCCGGATCGTGAAGATCCAATTGCAGAGGGTCATCGAGCGCCTCGTGCAAAAGGGCATCCATCTCACCATCACCGAAGACGCTACACGGTATCTGGCCGAAACCGGCTTCGATCCCGTCTACGGCGCGCGTCCCCTCAAGCGTGCCATCCAACGGCATCTTCTCGATCCCCTGGCCCTCGCCGTCCTCGAAGGCGGCTTCAAGGAAGGCGATCACGTCGAGGCCCAGATGAAGGACAACCGTGTCGTTTTCGTGAAAAAGTAACTGGTGGTAACTTCAGCCTGAGTCCCACCGTTTCCTTTCCACCCCTTCTCTACAATCCTGAGCGTTTTCCGTGAGAACGACAATTTGCATCTTTCTATTCGCGGCAGCTACCGGCGCGCTCCGCGGGGGAGATCGAGAGACGGGCGACTACAACTTCGATGGGCACAATGATTACCGGGTGTATCGCGAGAGCAACGGCAAGCAGCACTTCTACGATCATTACTTGTTTGATCCTCGAACCAAGAAGTTCATCCGTTCCGCTTTGCTTTCTGAATTAATTAATCCGCAGTTCATCGCTGCCACCAAGGAGATTCACTGCATCTGGCCCGGGGGCCATAGCGGAAAGATTTTCTATCGCGAGGACTACCAATGGCAGGGGAAGCGCCTCGCTTTCTTGCGCGTCATCCGGCAGGATAGCGTCAACTACGGAGATGGCAGCGTCCGTTACGTCCGCGTCACCACAACACTCGAAAACGGCAAGCCTTCAATCCAGTCCATCGAGCCGATTCCTTGAATCAGGAGAGTAAATCAAGCCTGCTACACCAACCGCAACCGCTTCCTCAGCAGCCACTCCAGAGTCAGCAGCACGATCACCACACCAAACCACCACCAACTGGACCAAAGGATGGTTTCGCGCACGGTGGTTTGTTTGCGATCGAGGGTTTGCAGGAGATTGGGCAATTCGGTGGCGGCTTGTTCTTCGCGCAGGAAGCGGCCTCCGGAGGCGGCGGCCATGGATTCCAGCAGCGGGCGGTTCATGGTCAGGGTGGCCCATTCGGGATTGCCGGGATCGGCCACGCGCAAAGAGAGGCGCAAATCGCTGCGCGCGGCGGCGGGACTTTCGGCCACGGCGATCTCATAAGCCCCGGCCTTCAAGGGCGGTGTCAGGGCGCGGTAGACCCCGAAGTGCGTGGGATCGGGTTCAAGCTGAAGCGTGGCGACTTCCTTGCCGTCGAGCAACACGGAGGCGCGGGGTTCCGCATTGCTGACCAGTTCACCCGCCGCATTGCGCACGCGAACACGGATTTCGGATTGTTCGCCGGGCGTGTAGCGCAGGCGGTCGGTGCCGATGGAAAGTTTCTTGTCTTCCGCCTGGAATGGCGGCGCGGCGATCCACGCGGCGAGCTGCATCCACAGACGTTGGTGATAAAGATCGCCCACCTGGAATCGCCACCGCCAAAGATCATCGGTGGCCAGATAAAACACAGCACCGGCGCCGACGGAACGAAACACGGCGGCGGGAGTTCGGGCTTGCGAACCCGGTGTCTGGAGTTCAGCGAGGACGACGCTGGCTGGCTGTGGCGTGGCTTGCGCCGCCCAACGCATCTCGGGCAGGGTGGGCCAGAGAGCGGTGTTGGCGCTGGGGCTGTCGCTCAGGCGCAGAGCTTCGGTGCGTTCGCCATCACTGGTTAGGCGCCACGCGATGCCTTTGGGTTTTGTCTCAGGCGCCTTGGCGGCTGGCCAGTTGACCGGTACCAGCGATGCGGTCTTGCCCTTGGCCCACTCATGGAGATGACCGCGCAGGCCGTCGATGAGGATGAGGCCGCCACCGCGTTTCTCCACGAACTCGATCAGCCAGTCGATCTGTGGCCCGCTAAAACGCGTGGGCGAAACGTCGCCGAGCAAAACCAGGTCGTAGCTCAAAAGATCTTCGCGGGTCTTGGGGAAGCCTTTTTGAATGGCGCCGTCCTCGGGTTTGGCGGCGTAGTCATCCAGCAGCAGGGTGGATTGCCAACGGTCGTCGCGGTCGAAGTGGTTGTGAATATAACGAGTCTCCCAGCGCGGGCGGCCATCCAGGATGAGCGCCTTGCGTTTCTTCGTCAGCAGATGCAGCGCCACTTCCCGGCTGTTGTTCGATCGGGTCTTCTCAGCGCCGGCGCGGTCACCCTGCACGGCCACTTGGACATTGAGCAGACGTAGCGTTTTGTCGCGTTCGGTTGCCGCGGCAGGAGGCAGTTCTTTGACCGGGAAATGGAAGTCGAATCGGCGTTCGCCCTTGCCATCGCCGGTGAAGTTTTGTTCCCATAGGACCTTGCCGCTGCTGACGATGCGCAGATTCGCGGGTGTGCCGGCGGGGAGGGAATCGCTGATCAGCACGCGGCCTTGCAGGTTCTCTTCGGTGAAAACCGATTCCGCGGTGAGGACGTTAAGCACGCTCAGATCTGGCGGCGGCAGCTCGGTGCCAAAGCCCACCGTGAAGATGGGAATGGTGGCTTGTTTCATCGCTGTGGCAAACTCCTCCGGCGATCCGGGGCCATTGTGCTGGCCATCGCTCAGCACCACCAGCGCTGTGCCGGGCGTGACGGGGCCGAGCGCATCCCGCAGGGCGCTATCGAGGTTGGTGATCGGCATGTCCGGCTGCACCTCAAAGGTCAGTGGCATTTCTCCCGGGGTGTCCTTGCCGTTCTGGCGATACCACCACAGCCGCTGGGTTTGCTGACCGCGCAGCAGCACCAGCTCCACATCCTGGGTTTCCGTGAGTTTCTTCAGCAGGGGCGTGGTGCCGGCGAGCAACAGCCTTTCCGCCCGCGTGAAGCGCGGAATACCTGATTGCGTGGCGCTGCCGGTGGTTTCGGATTTCTCCACAGCGGCATCCTCCAGCTTCATGCTCGCGGAGGTATCCACCGCGACGACCACCCGGCCTAACTGACGTTGCGTTGTCTCCCGCCGCATCACCGGTCCGGAAAGGGCGAGTACCAAAACAAACACAGCCAGAGACCGCAAGGCGCCCGGCAACCAGGCCAGGGGACCGCCATGGAGTTTTGCCTCCCGGCGGTAAAGGAACCACATCACCGCCGCCAAGCCGAACGCCAACGCCCACACCGTGATGACAGGGTAGTCACCGGTGAAGCGCAGGGTGGTTTCGGTGGTGGGTTGCATGAAGGCGGGAGTGGGGGCGAGGCGGATCGAGTGCTCAGTGCTCAGTGCTCAGTGCTCAGTGCTCAGTGCTCAGTGCTCAGTGCTCAGTGTTCAGTGCTCAGTTGGTGCGGAAAC
>JAXMIV010000156.1:0-5018 GCA_034377045.1 Prosthecobacter sp.
CCCGCGCGAGCCGTTTGAAGTACAGTGCATTGTCACAACGATGCACTGCCAGCCAGAGCTTCTGCGGTTTCGGAGGCGGCACTCGCTTGACCGCCGTGCGGCGTGGCGCCTGATCAAGGGCGTTGCTGGCCGCGCCGCGCAGTCCGCCATCCTGCTGGCGCACCGCCAGGAAGTGATCATCCACGGCATGCTGCAATTCGAGGAGAACGAGATGCGGTTGCAGACCCAAGCGCAGAGATTCCGGAGCGCTGCCCAACAGTTCGCTCACATCGAGCGGCTTCCTTTTCGCCTCATCAAAGGCCAGTACCTGCGCCCACTCAAAGCGGACGATGTCCAACGCCATGGCCGTCTTCGGCTGCGTCAGGGACGCCTCCTCTTCGATGAACGATGCCAGCCGCTGCCCCAGGTTGCGCAGGGTCCAAGAAGTGCTGGGATGCCTGGCAAGATAAGCGCGGCAGAGTGCATGAAATTTGTGCTGGCCTAACAAGGCGCGCAGTCCGGGATAGTCATCGTACAGGCAGTCGAGCAGGCGAAACCAATACTGGCGGTTGTAGATCTCCAGGCGGTCAAAGGAACTCAGCCGGTCATTCGGCTTGATGAACTCTTCCACGGCCGTGCTGCTGGCGCGTCCATCTTCCCATTGGGCCTGCATGCCGTCGTCCTTCGTCAGCGGCCGCATCAGCGCCGCGCCCATCACGCGCTGGAGCTGCTTCAGATCCGCCACGTTGCGGATGTTAGGCGGTGACAAGCGTGTGCTCATGGAGATAACGATTGGCCTTCAGGGCTTCATCATGCACTTCATCAAACGAAGGAATGCGATCGTCCCACTCCAGCAGTGTGGCGGTGTGGCCGCTGCGTTTCGCAGCCTCCCCATAGAGCGCCCACACCGGATCAATCACGGCATGATCGTGGGTGTCGAGGATGTACTTCCGATAACGCGAGTGCCCGGCAATGTGAATCTGCCCGACACGTTCCGGTTGGATGCCACGCACATAGTCCAGCGGATCAAAGCTGTGATTCTGCGAGGACACGTAAATGTTGTTTACATCCAGCAGGATGCCGCAATCCGCCTGATCCGCGACTTCACTGAGAAACTCCCACTCCGTCATGTCACTCTGGTGAAACTCCGCATAGCTGCTCACATTCTCCACGCAAATGGGCACTTCCAAAAAGTCGCGCGCCTGCTTGATTTTCGCCGCCGTGTGTCGCGCCACGGCCATCGTGTACGGCATGGGCAAAAGGTCATGTGTGTAGCGTCCGTCAACGCTGCCCCAGCACAGATGATCGGACAGCCAGGGCGTCTTGGTGCGTTTGACCAGGCACTTAAGCTTATTCAAATGCTCCCGGTTCAGCGGATCGGCGCTGCCGAAGTACATCGACACGCCGTGTTGCACCACGCGGTACTGCTCCAGGATTTGATCCAGCACTTCCAGGGGCCTGCCACCATCCACCATGAAGTTTTCGGATATGATTTCAAACCAGTCCACCACCGGCTTCTTCTCCAGAATGTGCCGGTAATGCGGCACACGCAGACCGATGCCGATGCCGTAGTCGGTGTGGCCGTTGAAAGGATTGGCGGGCATGGGAAGGCTTTGGAAGTTTGATCGGCGGCCAAGGGCAGCGCCCCTTGGCCGCCGGATCTGCCGAAACTTACTTGCCCTTCTTCGGCATCGTGTTGCAGCCGCCTTTGCCTTTGCAGGAGTTCTTGCCCTTGCAGCCGTTGTCACCGGTCTTGCAGCCGCCCAGGCCCTTGCATTCGTTGTGTCCTTTGCAGGCGTGCTTGCCTTTGTCCGCCATTTTCTGGATGACAGTGCCGGCGCTCAGCGGGGCCTTGCTGCTGGCGGCATGCGCCGCGATGGAGCCGGAGAAAAGGCCGGCCAGTGCCGCGCCTGCGATGATGTGCTTGTTGCTCATGAGGATGCTCGTTTGCTTGATGTTGGTACTTGGTTCGCGATCGGCCCGCATCGGCGGGAGATCGGTCGTGTGAGCAAGCGAGCGGCGGTTTATTCCGCCGAATTCTCTCTTTTTAGGACTTTGGCAAAAGTCCGAGGGAAATCAAAAAGGCATCCATGCGCTTGAATGTCTCATCCAAAAGCTTGGGGTCACGCATGAGATAACCATGCGCGCCGCCTTCATTCACGACAAGTTCGCTGCGGTTGCCCGCCTTCAGCATCGCTTCATGAAACGCCTTCGCTCCCGCGAAGGGCGTCACTGTGTCGCCGGTGCCATGAAACGTGATCGTCGGCGGCAGGCCAGCGCGCACCTGATGCAGCGGGGACAGTTCCTTCCAGCGTTCGCCAATCTTGCCATTGCCATAGCCTTCCTTGGAAGTGTCGATCACCGGAAACAGCAGCACCAGGGCCGCGGGCTTGGGCGAAAGGGAGGGATCATCTCCCGCTCCGTCCACGCCATCGAACAAGGCGGTGGCTGCGGCCAAATGTCCGCCTGCGGAGCCGCCGCTGACAATGATCTTGTCCGGATCAATCCCGAGGTCTGCCGCATGAGCTTTCACGTAGCGCACCGCGGAACGTGCATCCTGCACACAATCAAACACGCTCACGCCTTTCTTGGCATCCAGCAGCCGGTACGGAATGCTGATGCCCACCAGACCGAGATTGGCAAAATGCGCGGCAAAAGGATACATCCGCTGCGGATTCCCGCCCGTCCAGCCGCCGCCATGAATCGTGATGAAACAAGCCCGCTTGTCCGTCTTCTTCAGGCCGGCCGGCTCGAACACATGCAACTGCAGTTCACGATCTGCCACCTTTTTGTAGGTCAGGATCCGCGTGGGCTTCAACCCGGTGGCCAGGGCATCCACCGCATCGGGCGCCTTGGCCGCCGGAGTCTGTGAAGGTGCGGAGAGTGGCAGCAGGGCCACCGAGAGCGAGAGGAGGGCGGGAAGAATTTTCGACATGGGAAAACGAGTATCTGCATCCGGAGGCTCCCTGTCATCTTCGACTTTGTCGCAATGTCGGCGGCTCTGCCTTCGTTTGGGGCTGCAACCATGTTCCGCTACGTCGCCACCTTCCTGCTGTGCCTCTTGGGCATGGCCCACGCCGAACTCGCTGGCAGCCGTCCCAACATCCTCTTCATCCTGACCGATGACCAGGGTTACGGCGATGCTTCCGTAAACGGCAATCCCATCCTGAAGACGCCCAACATTGATCGTCTGCATCACGAAGGCGTGCGCTTCAGCGACTTCATGGTCAGCCCCACCTGCGCGCCCACCCGCAGCTCCTTGATGACCGGCCGCCACGAATTTCGCAATGGCATCACCCACACCATCCTGGAACGGGAACGCCTGGACCCCAAAGCCACCACCATCGCCCAAGTGTTGAAGACCGCGGGCTACACCACCGGCATCTTTGGCAAATGGCACCTCGGCGATGAGGCGGCCTATCGCCCCAGCAAGCGCGGTTTTGATGAACAATTCATCCACGGCGGCGGCGGCATCGGTCAATCTTATCCGGGAAGCTGCGGCGACGCGCCCGGCAATGAGTACTTCAATCCGGCCATCCTGCATAACGACAAGTTTGAAAGGACAGAGGGCTACTGCACCGATGTCTTCTTCGCCCAGGCCGCCAAATGGATCGAAAGTGTGAAGGGTAAGCAGCCCTTCTACTGCCATCTCGCCACCAACGCCCCTCACGGCCCCTACAACGCCCGGCCCGAAGACAAGGCTCTCTTTGCCGGCAAGGTGCCGGGCGATGACACCGCGAGCTTCCTCGGAATGGTCCACAACATCGATGACAACATCGGCAGGCTGCTCGCGAAGCTGGACGAATGGGGCATCGCCAAAGACACGCTGATCGTTTTCATGAACGACAATGGCGGCACCGCCGGTGTGAAGGTCTATAATGCCGGCATGCACGGCGCCAAAGGCACGCCCTGGATGGGTGGTACGCGCGCCATGTCCCTCTGGCGCTGGCCCGGCAAATTGCAGCCGGTGGATTGCGGCGCTTTGGCGGCCCACGTCGATGTTTTCCGCACTCTGGCCGGACTCGCCGGCGCCAAACTTACGCCCGCCGTGGAAGCCCAGGTGGAAGGCCGCAACCTGCTGCCGTTGCTGGAGAATCCGAATTCCTCGTGGGAAGATCGCACCCTTTTCTCGCATGTGGGCCGTTGGCAGAAGGGTACCGATTACGATGCCGCCAAAACCCGCAACGCCAGCGTCCGCACCACCCGCTACCACCTGGTTTCCGAAGCTTCCCCGCCCAGAGTCAAAGGCCCCTCGCGCGGCTGGCAGCTCTTTGATGTCAAAGCCGATCCTGGAGAACTAACCAACATTGCCGAAAAGAATCCCGAGATCGTCAAGACGATGCTCGCCTCCTACGATCAATGGTGGGATTCTCTCAAAGGCCAGGTGGACTTGAATGAGATGGCCAAGGGCCCCAAGCTGAACCCCTTCGCGGAATTGTACTGGAAGCAATTCGGCGGCGGCCCCACCGAGGCCGACTTCGCGCGCATGGATCCGGAGAAAGCCTGGACCTTCGAGGCCGGCCGCGGCAAGAAAGCCAAATGAAGCCGTACCTTCTCAACCCGGCAGTTGCACCACCTTCGTATCGGCGATGTCGTCGTGAAGCGTATTGTGCTTCTCGCGGAAGATCAGCAAGGCGTCGACGAGGGCAATAAGGCCGCCAACGACAGGCACGATTTCCAGCAGAGTAATCGGCAATACACGATGAGTGAGATTGCGCACGGCGGGAATCCTGGAGCCGTCTTTGCGCTGCACCTGAAGCTTCAACAGCCTCTTGCCGATGGTCTGGCCATTTTGGAGAAACGTCCAGTTCAGCAGCAGCCAGACTCCGAGGCCAATGAGGCTCCATAGCGGAGTGGTCCTCATAAAAAACCCGTGATAATTGTCACCCTGTGACGTGGTCTCATACGCGCCCGCGAACCATCGCACGGGAATCACGATGGCTTGCACGGTGAGCCCATCAAGGAAGACGGCCACCAATCGCAACCACGGAGATGCCAGTGGCGCGGGAAGTTCCGCGGCCGCCAAAACCGGATCGGAC
>JAXMIV010000157.1:0-3327 GCA_034377045.1 Prosthecobacter sp.
CGACAGAAAACTTTGCCGCGGTCTTTATGATGCGGTTGGAGTCAGGGAAGGCGGTGCATTATCCCCTGCCCTCCCTGCCCAAACCCTGTGCCTTCATGGCTGGCGCCCAACTCGGTTCGGTCCTCTATGTGGCTGGCGGCATTGAAACGCCGGCCGCGACCACCGCGCTGCCAGTCTTCTGGGCTCTGTATCTGCAGAAGCTGGACCGGGGCTGGCAGAACCTGCCCACCTGGCCGGGACCTGAGCGCGTCCTTGCCTGTATGGGTGCCCACGATGGCTCAGTCTTCCTGTTCAGTGGAGCGCGCCTGAAGGCCGGTGCGGATGGCAAACCAGTCCGTGAATGGCTGCGTGACGGCTACCGCTACACACCTAACCAGGGCTGGCGCAAAATCGCCGACCTGCCGCGCGTCTCAGTGGCCGCGCCCTCCCCAGCCCCCATGCGTGATGGCAGGCTCCTTATCCTGGGTGGTGATGACGGCGCCCTGGTGGACTTTGAACCCAAGGCCAAGCACCCGGGTTTCCCGCGCGACATCCTGGCCTATGATCCCGAGCATGACACTTGGTCACGTGCGGGCCGGGTACCGTTCTCTCTGGTCACCAGTCCGGCCGTGACCTGGAACGGCAGGATCATCGTACCCGGCGGTGAGGCGCGCCCGGGCAAGCGTTCACCCGAGGTGTGGAGCGCCGAGCAGGCTTATTGACCAGCGAGCAGGCGCTCCCAGAGCACATCGTTCATCAGCACCTTGACGACAAAGTCATTGCTGCTGCTGGACACGGGCGGCGGCGTTTCGGCCAGCAAGGGAATATCAAGCTTGTAAGTGACGCCCTTGCCCTCAGTCGAAGTGGTTTCGACATGACCGCCGTGGTGGTGGGCCAGGAAGAACACCGCCAGGAGGTTGAGGCCAAAATCCTGGGATTCATCGAGACGGAGGCAGAAGGGATCAAAGATCGCTCTCACGGCGCCCTGGGGCAATCCGGGGCCGTTATCCTGCACGAGCACCTGAATCCCGATAGGCTTGCTGTCGGTGGAACGCTGGACACGGGCGGTCACATTCAGCTTCGCGCCGGCAGGCAGGGAATCGAGTTCATTTTGAAGAAGGAGCTTAAACATGCGCTCGATACGCCTTTCTTCAGCGCGAACGGCAGGCAGATCCGGTTCAATGGCGGCATCCAGCGTGCCGCCCTTGGCCACAAAGGCCGGACGCAAGGCGCCGATGACACGGTTGAGCACCGCACCCACGTCCACCGCGACTTCCGTTTGGATTGACTCCGTCAGGCTGGGACCATCAATTTCGCCAATGAGTTCCGAGATTTGACCGGCCTGCTTGAGCACGCGGGTATGAAAATCACGCCAAAAAGATGGATCGCGCATGCGTTCCACATCCACCGTCTCCTCGCGCAATTTGCCGGGGATCAGGTTCAGATACCCGCGAACGGCCTCCAGGGGATTGCGCAAATGCTGGCAAAGGCCGGAAGCAAGGACGCCCAGGCTGATCACACGGTCGGCGATGACCATGTTCTGGATGACCCCGAGTTTCTCGCGCATCAACTCGTCCCGCTCCTTTTGCAGGAGGAAAAACTCCATCGCCCGGCGCAGCGTGTTGCGCATGTCTTCGACCTGGAGCGGTTTGGAGACATAACGAAAGATGTTACCAAGATTAACGGCATCCACCGTGACGCCAAAGTCGGCATAGGCGGTGATCATCATGCGCACGACCTTGGGCTTGATCTGGCGGGCGCGTTCGAGAAGCTGCACGCCCTTCTGCCCGGGCATCCGCTGGTCGGTCATCAGGACGCCAATGTCGTCTCCGTGAGCCTCGAGGATTTTCAAACCTTCAACGGCATTGGGCGCCGTGAAGATACGGAACTCGTTGCCAAAGGTCTTTTCAAAGTACTTCAGCGCCATTTCTTCATCGTCTACATAAAGAACAGCATACCGTTTGTAATCGTAGAGGTTTTGCATAGATAGCAATAGATGAAGTGGTCAGTTTAAGCTTCGACTATGGAGGAGGCTGAAGGGAATTCCAAAACAAATTCGCAGAACTCGTCAACGACACTGTTAACTTGAATGCGGCCACCATGTTCGGCAATGATTTGGTGGCAAATGGACAGGCCCAGCCCCATGCCGGCGCCGACGTCCTTGGTGGTGAAGAAAGGATCGAAGATTCGCAAGGCAACATCTTCGGGAATGCCGGGGCCGTTGTCGCGGATCTTGAGCAGCAATTCGTGGGCGGACGCCTCCGCGGAGATCGTCAACCTGGGGCCGCCATCCTCCGGATAGGTCTTGGTATGCATCGCATCCAATGCGTTCTGGATGAGGTTGATGATGACTTGGACGATTTGATTGCGGTCGCCGCGGCACTCCAGGTCTTCCGGGATATCCACTTCGACTCCGACGCCACCCTTAAACTCATGGGAGAAGAAGCGCAAGGTGGTGTCGACGGCCGACTTCAGCACGAAGGCCTGATCGATCTCATGCGTGGTGCGGGTGAAGGAGCGCAGGTCGGCGATGATGCGAGCGACGCGATCCACCCCATTTTCGATATCGCTAAGCGTTTCGGCGTATTCGGCGCGCTGGCTCTCCGGGAGATGCTCGCCGTTGGCACGCAGGTAATACAGTCCCTGCTTGGCGTAGTTCAGCGGGTTGTTGATTTCATGAATGAGGCCGGCGCTCAAGCGGCCCAAAGCAGCCAGCTTCTCATTGCGCACGAGCATCGCTTCGGTTTCCTTGATCTGCTCGAGGGCGGCTTCCAAGCGCTGCTTCTGCAGGGCCAGCTCACGTTGATAGAGGTGCCCATCAACCAGGTTCTTCAGGCGTACGGACACCTCGGTCATGGAGAAGGGTTTGGCCACGAAGTCATTGGCGCCGGCGGCCAGACAGTCCAGCTTGGTTTTTTCATCGGCACGCGCCGTCAGCAGCACCACGGGAATGAGACGGGTGGAGGTACGCTGGCGCAATTCCCGGCACACCTGCAGGCCATCCTTCTCCGGCATCATCATATCCGAAAGGATGATGTCAGGCAGGAACTGCGCGGCCTTTTCCACGGCCTGCTGGCCGTCCACGGCCTCCAGCACTTCGAAGTTGGCGCTGAGCTGGCCTTTGAGGAAGCGGAGCATGTCCGGCTCGTCGTCCGCTATGAGCAGTTTCGGCTTGCGACTGAAGGAGATGCCGGTTTCCACCGGGCGGAGACTGGCCTGGAGGGAGGTCATGGCCGGGAAGAGCTCGGCGCGGCGATAAAGGTCGGCGATCCAGTCTTTTTCCAGAGCCTTTTCCGTGTTGTCGCTGACAGCGCCGGACGTTTCCCCGGACTGATCATCAGCATCAGA
>JAXMIV010000158.1:0-3384 GCA_034377045.1 Prosthecobacter sp.
GATAAAAATGGAATCGAAATCTCCTTCATGGCCTATTTGGTGGGTGGCAACGGTGGAAACAATGTCTGCATGCCTCTGATGGTGTGATCGACCAGCAACTGACCGCCCTCGGGGCCGACGATGTTCACGTGCGGCAGGCCGCTGTAGCTGCCACCTTCGATTGCCAGGGCGGTCGGCAAATACATGCCACAACCATTGGTGAGCTGAAGCAAAAAGGTTTGTTCTGAGGGGCTGCGAGCCTTCATTTGAACGCCCCAGTCGAGATAGAGTTCGAAGGGATTCGTGGCGATGGCGATGTCGCCAATGCGCAACACATGCAGCTCCACGGTATAGTTTGGGAGTTTGCCCGCCTCCTCAAAGCGTCGGACGATGCCGCGATCCAGTTTCAGCATCGTGATCACTCGGTTGTCCGGCTTCTCGATCACGCTGTATTGCGCGATGTTGCGCTTCGCCTCCACATACTCCCGCTCGAGAATCTTGCGTGGAGGCAGCGGCAGGTCTTCGACGATGTGGCCCATGGATGCGCCGGTGCGGATGTCGGCCCTGGCGGCATCGAGCGTATCCACCAAGGCATTGCTGATGCGGCGGCCGAGTTCCTGTTGACGTGAGAGGCCGCGCAGCTTGATCATGCGCGCCTCGGCTTCCTTGCGATACTGCGGATGCGGCGACTGATCACCAGCGGCGCTGCACCAGCCGAGTACCGTGAGGTCCGGCGCGTTGAGTTTGATCTTCAACTGTTCACGGGCATCATGCCAGAAGTCGGCGTTGATCGCGCTGCGACCTTCCACCTCCTGGGAGGGGCAAGCGACATTGACGGCCACCGCCTGGAGTTGCTTTTCCGCATTCCAGAAGAACAGCATTTCGATGCCCGAGTCCGAACCCGCCTCCAAATGACGAAAGCGCGCTTCGCTGGTCTTGCCATACATTTGCGCGTGGCCATCGGCATACACGGATCGGCGATTCTCACCCACCATGGCGAAACCAAGCGTCCAGCTCACACCGCCGGGTTTGCGATTCTGCCATGCCTGCGTGGCGGCATGCGACAGTCGATCGATAAGGAAAGTCACATACTCAGAGGGCTGCACGACACCTTCCTTTGGGATCACGTAGGTGATCAAGGTTTCTTCCGCGATCTCCGAGGTCACCGGCGCCGTATGCGTATGGGTGGCCGAGACAATCACTTTGCGTACATCCAACTCGGGAATGAGTGGTTGCAGGTACTTGCGAAATTGCGCCAGCACTGACGCGTGAATCCCGACAAGATCGCAACTAATGAGAATCGCCTGATCAACGACTTTGCCGCCTTCGATCGATTCCAGCGCCACCGCTGCGGCGATGATCGGCGTCTCAGGCTTCTGGGAGATGCGCACATGAAACTGTCCGGCAAGCGCCACCGGACGCTCCGGCGTGATGTCCACCGTGGCCGATCCGATGCGCAGTTCTCCTGCATGCGCAATCGTGCCGAGGACGGCAAACACAGCCATGGTTAGGGATGCGAAGTGACTTTTCATGCAGAGTTTGAGTGAATCGTTTCGTAGTCGCGCGGGAACAACATCTTGATGCCGGCGATCAAGGCGACGCCGGCCACGCCGTAGGCCAATGCGGTCAGCGAAAGCAGACGGTCGATGCCAAGGGTTTGCTTCCAGAGGCCTCCGAACAACGTCGCAAAGCCCGACATGATGGCGCCGAAAAAATTCAGCGCACCAACCGCCGAGGCTCGTGTGTCAGCGGGCACAACCTCGAACGCCGCCGGGAAGATGTTGCCCATCAGCAGTCCGCTGAACAAACCAAACGCCGCGGCAGCGACTCGTGTGACATTGATCGTATCGCTGTTGCCCAGCGCATGCAAACACGGCGCACAGAGTAGCAGGCTGGCCACCATCAGCCATAGGCGCGCCGCCTTGGTGCGGTAATACATCTTGTCAGCGAGCACTCCCCCACCCAGCAGCCCGATCAGCGTCGTGCCTTGCAGAAAGACCGTCGCATTGAAGGCGGCATCGGATTGATTGAGGGCAAACTTGTCATGCAAAAACGTCGGCAGCCAGCCATACAGAAGCCACAGCCCAAAAACGAACACCGGAAAGACGCCGCACAGCAGCAAGAACGTGCGGACCTTGATGAGCGCCGAGAGTGCGAAGGCGGCACCGGCTTTCGCCGCGCCATCCTGCCCGCTTTCATTCACACCGCGCAGGAAAAGGAAGTACGGCATCGCATAAACCAAGCCCACCGCGCCGAGCACCAAGAACGCGCCACGCCATTGTCCGCGATCGGCCATCCAGCCGCCGAACCAACTGCCCGCGACCGTGCCCGCGATCTGCGCGCTGGTTAAGACGGCAATGGCGCGTGAACGGCGCGCGGGAGCGTGCGCGTTCGCCGTCAACGCAATCGCCGTCGGCATGTACATCGACTCCGAGATACCCATCACGGCCCGCAAGGACAACAACATGAACGCACTCGTCGCAAACCCCGTGGCCACCGTGACCAGACTCCACACAGCAAGGCTTAACACCACCAGCACACGCTTCGAATAACGATCCCCGAGTTGTCCGGCGATGGGGCAACCAAACGCATACAACCACAGAAACATCGCGCCGACAAAACCCAGTTGCTTGTCCGTCATCCCGAGATCCGTCTTCAACGACGGGAACATCGCGAACACCGCCTGTCGGTCAGCGTAATTCAAAAAGTACGCGACCCACATGAACGCCACCAGTAGCGCCGCCTGGCGCTGTCCGGTGGCCGATGCTGGAGACGCGTGGTTCGTGTTCAAACGGCGGTGGCTAAATGAGGGCGTTCGACTTACCTTAGCTTATCTTGCCGCAGTCTGCGTCCCGGCGTTTCGCGCCAAGAAGGCGAGCAAGTCCCGCAATTCCTGGTCAGTCATCAAAGCGGGCAGTCCCATGGGCATCAGCGAACTTCTAAGTTCACTGCGCCGCACCACCTCGGTTTTCTGGAAGGTACGCTCCTTGCCCGTGAGATCACGGAACACATCCACACTCGATGAACGCAGCAAAATGCCGGTGAACTGCGTCCCGTCCTTCAACTCCAGCAACGTCGGATAGAATTGCGGCGCGACTTCGCGATTGGGCTCCAGGATGGACTGCAGGATCAACTTCTGATCTCCCTGCCGCCCAACGAAACTCAGATCGGGACCGACGACGTTGCCGCGCCCGCTGTGGCGGTGGCAGGAGGCACACAGCGCCAGCTTCGAATGAGAAAAGATACGGCGCCCTGCCTCAGCGTCCGCCATGCCCGGCAGCGCCGTCAGCCTCTTGAGCCAAGCAGCCGTGTCATCGAAACCCGGCCGCCCCTGATTGATTGAGGCGATGTCGACAACGGCGGCAACCAGGGCCGCGGACTCCGGATGCCTCGCCGCCACCGCCT
>JAXMIV010000159.1:0-6740 GCA_034377045.1 Prosthecobacter sp.
GCGGCGCTGCATGTGCCCGAAGGCTTCACGGTGCAGCTCTTCGCCAGTGAGCCGATGATCAACAAGCCCATCAACATGGCCTTCGATGCCCGGGGCCGCTTGTGGGTGAGCTCGACGGTGGAGTATCCCTACAGCGCGGACAAGAGCCGCTGGAGTGATGCTCAAGGTCGCCACGTGAAAGACAGTCGTGACGCCATCAAGATTCTCGAAGATACGGATGGTGACGGACGCGCCGACAAGGTCACGGATTTTGCGGATGGCTTGAACATTCCCACCGGTGTCCTGCCCTGGCACAAACCGGAGCACAAAGACGGCTGCATCGCCTGGAGCATTCCGAACATCTGGTACTTCGCCGACACGGATGGCGATGGAAAGGCGGATTTGCGCGAGGTGCTCTTTGGCCCGCTCGGCTACGAGAAGGACACGCACGGCATGTGCAGCAGCTTTCGGTTAGGCCTCGATGGCTGGGTTTATGCGACGCACGGCTTCAATAACACCAGCCATATCAAAGCCAAAGACGGCAGCTCCCTCGATCTCCATAGCGGCAACGTCTTCCGCTTTCGCCCCGACGGATCACATGTCGAAATCTGGTCCTGGGGGCAAGTGAATCCCTTCGGCCTTTGCTTCGATCGCTACGGAAATCTCTACAGTGCCGACTGCCACAGCGCACCGATCTATCAATTGCTGCATGGCGCCCACTATCCCAGCTTTGGCAAACCGGACGATGGTCTTGGTTTCGGTCCCGTGATGTGTGAGCACACGCACGGGTCCACTGGCATTTGCGGCATTGCTTACATCGACAGCGGCGTCTGGGGGCCGGAATGGGACGATCACATGTTTGTCGGCAATGTCGTGACCTCACGTGTGAATCATGACCATGTCACCTTCACGGGTTCCACCTCCAAGGCCAACGAGCAGCCCGATTTTCTCACCAGCGACGATTCCTGGTTCCGGCCGGTGGACATTCAGTTAGGCCCCGATAGCGCGCTTTACATCGCCGACTTCTACAACAAGATCATCGGCCATTACGAGGTGCCGCTGGATCATCCGGGCCGGGACAAAGAACGTGGCAGGATTTGGCGAGTGGTGAAGACGGGGGCCAAGCCCGCACAACGGGTGATCAGGCGTCCTGAGATTGGGGAGACGAAGCATGAATGGCAAACGGCGTTGAAGAGTGATTTGGCATTCGTTCGGCGTGCAGCCGTGGAAGCGCTTCAGGAGCATCCGTCCTTGGAGGCCTTGTCTTCTTTGCTTGAACTGACGGGACAAACGCCCAAGGAAGACGTTCAGCTTCACCATGCGCTGCGCCTCGCGTTGCGCGAGCATCTGAAGGTACCTGGCGCTTTCGCAAGTCTTCCTGCTTCAGCGCATCCGCTGGTTTCCCCAATCGTTCTCGCTGTCCCAACGACGGAGTCTGCGCAGTTTGTGCTGCAAACACTGGCAACATCCAACAACGCATCGGCTGCGCTTGCTCACATCGCGCGTTATGGCGATCCCGCCTTGCTGCCGCAAGCCATGTCTTGGGCCAAGCTGCGGACGAGTGATAACCTTCTTGCGCAAGTAAGCAGTCTCAATGCTCTTTATAGCGGCCTCAGTGAACGCGGTGCGCCGGCAAGCTCCGAACTCTTGCATTGGGCCCAAGAACTTTCGCTGCAGTTGCTTGCCACGCTCGACAAACAACCAGTGGTGAGCTGGGAACCTGTCACTCAAACGGGTGCGGAGCCAGCGTGGAGCCTGATACAACGCATGTGTGCGGATGACGCCGAGGCGCAGGTGCTGCAAAGCATGAAGGGCGGGGGAGACGAAGAAAAGCGCACCGGTACCTTGCGATCGAAGCCCTTTGTGACTCCTGCGAAGCTGACCTTTTGGATCAACGGCCATCGTGGATTCCCCACCTCGCCACCGCATGACAAAAACCTCGTCCGTCTTGTGGATGCGACTTCGGGTGAGGTGCTTACAAGTATTTTCCCACCCCGCAGTGACAAGTGTGAATATTCCGAGCTTGACCTAACCAAGTTTGCGGGGAGGCAAGCGCGATTGGAGATCGTGGACGGAGACAATGGCCGGGCCTACGCTTGGCTGGGCATCACCCGCATCGATCCGCCGGTCGTGAGTGTGAATGATTTTCACGCGGACGATGCGACACGCACCGCGTTGCGGGTTTTGGCGACTCTGCTGCAACACACCGCGCCCGCCGCGCTGCGTGAAAAACTCACGGCCTTTTTGCCGGCGCGTCCCGCGCCACCACCACTGCCGGTGTCACCCGAACAACGCCGGCAGCTCGACGCTCTCATTGCCGGACGCTCGACCGCTTTGGCAAAGGCGAACCCCGATCTCGCCAAAGGCCAGCAGGTCTTCTCGGCCAATTGTGCCGTTTGTCATCAGGTGGGTGGGCAAGGCGGCTTGATCGGTCCGCAGCTCGATGGCATCGGCAATCGCGGCGCGGCGCGACTGTGCGAAGACATTCTCGATCCCAATCGCAATGTGGACGCGCATTTTCATCTCCACGCGCTCAAACTCAAGGATGGCCTAACCACAAGTGGATTCTTAAAGGGAGAGGTTGGCCAGGTGACCATCATCGCCGACGCCGCCGGACAGGAGCACCGCGTTCCCAAGTCAGAGATCGTGGAAGATCAAACCATCCCCATGTCATTGATGCCACCGGTATTTGGCCAAACCATTCCCGAGGCGGACTTTGTAAACCTCCTGAGTTGGCTGTTGACGAAATGAGTTAGGCTCCTCCTTACTCATACAAGCGCTCCACCAAACCGATCGCCTTCTCGCTCGGCAGCGCCCCGACTTCCATTTGGTTCATGACATAGGCGAAGGCGATTCCATTTTCGGGATCAGCGAAGGCGAGGCTGCCGCCGGCGCCGGGGTGACCAAAGGCAGTTAGGCTGGAGCCAAAGTGGCTGCGGAGTTTTTTGCGGGCCGGGTCAAGTGGATCCTGCATCACACCCGCGGCAAAGGCGATGGGCGTGCAGAGAACCGCATCATCCTCCTGCGACAGGGCATAAGACAGTTGCCTAACCAAATGATTGGAAACAATCTGCTCCCCGCCCCACTGTCCGTTTTGCGCGAGCACCGCATAGAATTTGCCAAGCCCGTGCGCGCTGGCGACGCCGCCCATGCTGGCGAGGCCGCGTGCCCACAGATCGGGTTGATTCACGTCGCTGACGGCATTCAAGCCCACGGGCGAGGTGAAGGTGCGCCTGGTAAGACTGCCCGGAGTATTGAAGGCCTTGAGAAAAGGTTGGTCCTGATTCGCCGGGTTGATCTTGCCCGGATAGACGGGTGAGACGCGGCCCCATTGCTCTTGAGGCAGGCCGATCCAGAGATCGAGATCAAGGGGGGCGCCGATCATCTCGCGAAAGTAGGTCCCGAGTGAATCGGCGCCAGCCACCCGGCGCACGATCTCGTCGACCAGAAAGCCAAAGGTGCGGGCGTGATACCCTTGGCGCGAGCCCGGTTCCCAAAGGGGTCGCTGCTGCTCGAGAGCATCGATGACCTCTTCGTAATCCAGAATAGATGCCGGCTCGTCCAGTGCACAAAGGCCGGCGGTATGCGACAGGATGTGAGAAAGGCGAATGTCTTGCTTGCCGCCACCGGCAAATTCCGGCCACACCTGGGCGACGGGACAATTGAGATCCAGCACCCCCTCACTCAGGGCCAGCAGGCAGGAGACGGCCGCGGGTCCCTTCGTGGCGGACCAGATGGGGACCAGCGTATCAACAGTCCACGGTCGAGTTCGCGCCCGATCACAGAATCCCTGGTTCAGCGACAGAACTTCGACGCCGTCTATCCAGATGGAGACGGAGGCCCCCAGCTCACCGCGCGCGCGAAAGTTTTCCTCGAACCAGGAGGTAATGGCGGCGCGCTTGGCGGGAGCAATCGAAGACATGATCGAAGCATCACTTCAAACCCAAGGTGCCTATTTTATCACGCAGGTCGTTGAGGTCCGGATCCTTGCGCGCATGGCTGCGCAGGCTGCCGTCCATTTCAAAAGATTGTTCCAGCAGCCGCAGCGCCTGATCCACCTGCCCGAGCCGCGCCAGGTAACAACCCAGATTGTAATAATAGACCGGTTTGGTGCGCAGGGCCGTGGGGCCGCGGGCCAGGACATCGAGAGCCTCCGTGGTTCGACCCAGCTCATGCAGGCAGTAGGCCGCGTGGATAAATCCGCCCGGCTCAGCAGGCTCCAAGACACAAAGTTTGTGCGTGAGCGAGAGCGCATCCTCCCATTGGCGTTCACCCATGAGGCAGAGCAGAGTCAGTTCGATGACATCCACTCGATCAAAGGCCTCCGCCGACAGGTGGGACAGTTCCTTCCGAGCTTCGGTATAGAGGCTCAACTCCACATAGCCTTGGGCAGCGAGGATTCTGCGTTCCAGGTCGGTCATGGGTAGGGAAGGGGTACCATGTACCCATCGCGATGAGAACGTATGCTACGGGTCGCGACAAGGCATTTGTGGAAAGTTTGTGCGCGCGCGGTGGCCGCTGCCGCGCCTACGAGACTGCGGCGTCCTTTTTCTTGTTGGGGTCAAAGTAGATGCGCACCTCCGCCTCCGAGGTCCCGAGAATCTGCTGCGCCCGCTTCAGGGCGTTGCGGGTGGCGACGTTGGGATTGGAGGGGCTGGCGGGGAAGATGTTGTCCTTGCCAATGATGTCCACCATGCCGGAATCACGCAGGACCCGATAAACATCCTTCATCACGCCGCTGATGATGAGGTCACGGCCATCGGCGCGGAGCACGTGAATCAATTCCTCCAACGCCAAAATGCTGGTGGCATCCATGTGGCGCGCGTTCTTCAGGCGCAAAATGATGATCCGCAGATTCGCATCGGCGCAGATGACCTGGATTTGGGTGCGGAAGAGATCGGCCGCGCCAAAGAAGAGCTCGCCCTCGACGTGAACGATCGAGACGGCGGGATTCTGCCGCACGCCGGGTTGGGTCGCTTCGGCAAGATGCCCCTCCTGATTGAACTCGTACTCCACCAGCGACGGCCGGCTCGCCTTGTGCAGGTAGAGGACCAACGAGACACCCACCCCAGTGAAAATCGCCACGTGCAGCGGCACCATCAGTGACGCCCCCAAGGTGATCAAAAACACCGCAGCGTCGGATCGGGTCGCCCGCATGGCGACGCGAATATGCTTCGGGTTGATCAACCCGGCCGCCACGCACATCACGAGAGTGGCCAAGGTGGCCTTGGGCATGTAGGCCACCATCGGACCAATCGTGAGCGCCCCGATCAGGCAGATCACGCCGCTGACAATGGCTGAAACGGGCGTGACCGCCCCGCTCGCATAGTTGGCCATTGATCGCGTCAGTGAATGGGAGGCTGGCATGCCACTCAGATAAGAGCAGGCGAGGTTGGCCACGCCGAGGCTGAACAGATCCTGATTGGCATCGATCCGGTGCCCTTTTTGAGCGGCGAGAGTACGCGCCATGGACGAGTTCTCCAACATCGCCATAAACGCCAAGGCCATCGCCAGGCCAAAGAGCCGGCTAAACTGGCCCGTCGCTTCGCGAGTGGTGAAGTCTGGAAAGGCCGGCAACAGATCCCCCAAGCCAAATCGGGCGTCCGCATAAGTAACGATCGACAGTCCCCACAGGCTGGCCAGCTTTGCCAATCCCGCCAAGAGGCAGATCGTCAGTGCCATCGCTGGCCAGCGGGAACGCCAGCGGCGAATTCCCAAGTAGGCAAGGAAGGTGATCACCGAAACCAGGATGCTCAGCCAGGATGCCTGCGGCAGTTGCGCCAAGGTTTGCCAAAGGTCTCCGACGAGCGTTTGCGGAGCAGGGTGACCGCTGACGCCTTCGATCGGGGTGAGGGTGATGCCCAGCACCACCGGCAACTGATGCACCAGCATTTGCACCGCCGCGCCAGTGAGGTAGGCGATGATGACAGTTCTGCTGACGTACTGGCCCAGATCGGCGATGCGCAAGAGCGCTCCCAACACCAGGATCATGCCGACGATGAACACCAAGTTCGGCATGGCTCCGAGCTGGTCGATCTGAGGGTAGGTGGCAAAGTAGGAGGCCACCATGAACGCCGTGGCATTTGTCGGCCCATAAATGGAATGCCGGGAGCTCATGAAGAATGCCCCCACCGTACAGGCGACTGCTGAACAGGTAATGCCATACGCCAACGGTAAACCCGCCACGGCGGCGAAGGCCATGCCTTGGGGAATCGCCAGCAGCGCGCCATCGAACCCGCCGCGGGAGTCAGCGACCAACCATGCCCGCCGGTAGCCGGGGAGCCACTCCCGCATCGGGAATGGATCAAGAGCGCTTTTCTCGACAGCGGCGCGCAACTCCTCGTACCCCTGCCGCAGTAACGCGCGAAGCGACTCCCACCTAGACTTAAAGGAACCAGACACCGGAGAAAGGCCGCACCACGCGGCGCACGGAGTTTACGAGTTAAGTTCCAGGGTGGCAAGACCTGGAGCGTTTTGGAGTGATGTACTGTAATATACCACTCGGCTGAATATCGCCGACTCGCAGTCCTCTTTTTTGGGCGTCAAACCTCTTCGGCAGCCTTGTCCTTGCGCAGAGTGATGGCCAGCAGGGCAAGGTCTGCCGGTGTCACTCCCTGAATCCTGGCCGCCTGGCCAAGAGTCGCAGGGCGGACGGCTTGCAGCTTGAGTTGGGCTTCCTTTTTTAATCCATGGATCGTGGAGTAATCCAACCATGATGGCAGCGCCCGATTCTCCATCTTCGCATTCTTCCCAAGCATCGT
>JAXMIV010000160.1:0-4856 GCA_034377045.1 Prosthecobacter sp.
GTTTCCGACGGCGACGAATGGCGGCAAAAGGAGATTGAAGCGCTCGCCGCCGAGGCCCCCGAACTGGCCGCCGCCGCCGCCACTATCAAAACCGGCACCTGGGCAGAAAACGGAGCCATTCTGGAGGGGGCTTCCGATGTCGCGCCCCGCACCTCCTCCACCTACCAAAAGCTGCTTTTTTGGATGCATCTGGATCCGCCGGAAAATGCGGAGGTGCGCGCCAAGATTCCCGCCCTGCTCGCCGCTCTGCGTCCCGATGACACGCTGCTCGACCTCTGGAAAAAGCTCGTCTACGAAGGCTCGGCCAATGCCGAGGATATCCGCGCCGCCGCCAAACAGCAGATTCACCACAATACCGAATCCAAAGTCTGGACCGAAGCCCAGATCAAGACGCTGACCGATATTGCGGGATGGGGCGTCGCGACGGCGGCGCCGTGACTCGGTGTACCTTGGCTTTCCAAAGCCGAGGCGTTAGGTGAATGAGAAGCTCAGGGGTGCCACACCTCGGCTTTGGAAAGCCAAGGTACTTCAAGCCGCCACGCGGCCGGGTTGCCTCACCCACGGGATCGGCAGCGTGCTGCGCACCCGGGCTTCGGCATTGAAGGCGAGCAAAAGCATGATGCTGAAGCCGAGATCGCTGACCAGTGAGTTGCGGAAAAACATCCAGCTCGGCGGGAATCCCGGGGTGCCGGCGATCAGGGCCTGCACCCAGCCGGACAGGTCCTTGGCATAATAGGGCTTTACCCACCAGCAAAGGCTGTTGCTGACCACGTAGAAAACCACACTGCAACCCGCTACGCCTAACAAGGTTTGCACTGCATTGACCCTGCCGCGCCAGCGGCTGGCAACCCAGGCCGCGAGACCGTAGCATCCATAGGAGAGAAACACTTCCCAGCGTCCGTCGGCAAGGGACCACATGCCCATGCCCTGCGCGGCAAAGTCCACCGCCGCCAGTGACACCGGCCAGACCCACCACGGCAGCGTGCGCGGAAACACCAGCGTGCCGGTGAAGGCGAGGGCCATCCAGGGACCGAAGTTGGGCAATAGCGTCATCCCGGGCGATTCCAGTTTAAACCAGCGCAGGATGAGGGCGAGCACAACAAGCAGCAGCGACACCCAAAGCAGGGGCAAGGATCGGCGGGACTCGGAATTCATGGCCTGGGAGCATACGGACACTTGCGGGACGTGCAACCCGAGGAATGCCAACAAACGCGGCCCTTGAATCAGCGCGCGGCGAAACGACTCGAGGGCGGGGAGTGGAACACACGCCGCCCTGCTATGAGGCTCTCTCCTGAATCTCCATCTGCACGTGGGGAACCCACAATGTCACCCGCGCACCATACTCAAGCCCCTCGACAAATGGCATCAGCACTTCCAGGACATCCGCGCTTTGGAAGTGTTCGGGCTTGGTCTCGGGGTGGGGATAATAGATCCATCCACTCACGGGTTTCTGGTGGGGCATTTCGAGCCGGGCCTCGATGAAGGAGAAAGTTTCCGCGGGCTCCGTCGGGTGCCATTTCATCAAGGGAAAGGTCCAGCGCGGTTGCCGCAGCTTATACCGCGCCGGCGCGATGCTGATATTCAGCGTTCCCGGATGCATCAGAGACAGGTCCAATCCAAGCGCCGCGAAATGAGGGAACTGCATGCGCAACGTGCCGTCAGGAAAGCGCGGGTCACCGTTCAGCCCGGAAGCCACGCGATGCCCGCGCATGAGCACGCCGCTGACACGCTGCCAGGTCATACCGGGTATTCGATGAGCGCCTTGATCACCTTCCGCCGTGCCACCTCCTCGAACCCCTGGGCGATCTGATCGAGCGGGAACCGATGGGTGATGAAATCCGCGGAGGTCAGCCGCCCTTCCCGAATCCACTGGCAGAGTTGCGCTTGCGATTCCCGTTCATACTTTCTGGTAGGCCACTGATGCACGAATAGGTTGAAATTGAAATCCGCCTTGCCTTTGTCGATGTGCAGTACGCCATGGGTCAGCACGCCGTAGATGCAGTGCGATCCGCCCCGGCGCAGGAGCGGCAGGCTTTGTCGCAGGATATCGGGATGCCCGACCGCATCGATCACGGCGTCCAGCTTCTTGCCGCGCGACTTCGCCAGATCCTCGATCGCCTTGTCACCGGGAACGAAAACCGCGTTAGCGCCAAAGGCCAGCGCCTTCGCCTGCTTGTCCGCGTGACGATCCACGATACCAATCCAGCCCAGGCCAAACAAACGCCCGAGCTTCACGAAGCTGAGGCCGACCGGCCCGGCGCCGAAGATCAGCACGTCATCCCCCGGCTGCAGATGGAAGTCGCGAAACGCCCCCAACACCTCCCGCCACGTACACAGCAGCACCGCCTCCTCCGGTGGAATGTCCGCATCCACCCGTGTCTGAATTTCATACACCTCGACCCAGCCGTGGGCGTCATCCGCCACGCCGTCGGCCACCATCGCCTCATGATCATTGGCCAGCGTGTACTCGCCAAATCCGCCCCAGCCGGAATCCACGCCTTCCTTCTGAATATCAAAGGACAGGCCGCCGACCGCGCGATCGCCGACGGCAAAGTTCCTCACCTTGGCCCCGACTTCCGTCACGATGCCCACACTCTCATGACCCAGCGCGAAGGGAAATTTATCCTCCATGCCCGGGAAATTGCCATTGAGCAGCTCACTGTCCGTGCGGTTGCAAAGGCAGGCGCATTCCGTCCGCACCAGCGCCTGGTACGGTCCCGGTTTGGGCATGGGCGTGTCCAGAATGGCAAGCTGGCCAGGATGAATGGCGATGACGGATTTCATGCGCCGCATCAGAGATGCGTCTGCGAAATCATGCAAGGCTGGGCTGAATTGAGGTTTTTTCACCGGTTTCGCATCGTTAGCAAGATTTCCACATGTGGAAACGTTTCTGAATCTAGAAATGAAGCCTCCCAGCCAAGAACTCACGGCCATCGCTCTGGATGATGCCTCAACCGCCCCGGGAACCGAGCGCACCCTGGCGATCCTGGAGCTGCTCGGCCGCCATCGCGCCGGATTGAGCCTGACGGAGATTGCCCGGGACCTGGACCTGCCGGTGAATTCGGTGTTCCGCATCGCCGGCACCCTGCATGCGCGGGGTTATCTGCAACGCCGTGAGGATGACAAGCGCTTCGTTTTGACCAACAAGCTCTTCGATCTGTCCCGGCCCCAGGTGCGCGAGAAGAGCCTCGTCGTCTGCGCCCTGGAATCGCTCAAGGGCTTGCGCGATGCGACGAGCGAGACCACGCAACTGCTCGCCTGCGCCAATCATAAGATGACGGTGCTGGAGCAGTGCATCTCCACCCAGCCGATCAAGGTCAGCGGCACCGTCGGCATGCAGTGTCCGATGTATTCCTGCGCGCCTGGAAAGGCGGTCCTCGCAAGCCTGCCTGCCACGGAATTGGAAGAATTCTTTGGGGCGGTGACGCTGAAGAAATTCACCACGACCACCCTGAGTTCCCGCAGCTGCCTGGAAGGGGAACTGGCCAGGACGCGCAAGCGCGGCTACTCCCTCGACCTCGCCGAAGGGTTGGAAGGCATCCATTGCGTCGCCGCGGCGATTCTGGATGAATACCACTATCCCGTCGCGGCGATCACCGTCATGGCGCCGGCGTATCGTTTGAAGCGGGACCAGTTTGAAACGGTGGGCCGCGCCTGCATGGAAGCCGCCGCCAACGTCACCCGGAGGCTGTTGGCATGAAGATCCTTTTTGTTATACTTCCCATACTGTGCTTCGCCCTGCGCTCTGCCGCCGCGCCGACCGCGGAACAGATCGAATTTTTCGAAGCACGCATTCGGCCGGTGCTGGCGCGGGAGTGCTACGAATGCCACAGCGCCGAGGGCAAGCAGAAGGGCGGCCTCCTGCTGGACTCGCGGCCGGGCTGGCAGGCGGGCGGCGACAGCGGCAAGGTGATCGAACCGGGCAACGCCGCGGAATCTTTGCTGATCACCACGATCAAGCATGAGCACGATGACCTGAAGATGCCGAAGGACGGCGCCAAACTCGATGACGCGGTGATCGCGGACTTCGAGAAATGGATCGCCCAAGGCGCGCCTGATCCACGTGACAAACCGCCGAGCAAGGCGGAACTGGCGAAGGCCACGGATTGGAGCGTAGTGCTGGAGGCGCGCAAGCAGTGGTGGTGCTTTCAACCGGTTTCCAAGCAATACTCACTGGCCACTAAACCCATCGATGCGTTCATCGGCGAGAAGCTTGGCGTGGCGGGATTGAAGCCGGCGCCTCTGGCTGATCCGCGTACGCTCATCCGGCGGGTGGCCTTCGTTCTCACCGGCATGCCGCCGACGCCCGAAGAGGTGGCGGAGTTTGAGCAAGCCAGCGCAGGCAAAAATCACCAGGGAGCGCTGGAGGCTTTGGTGGCTCGATTGCTGGCCTCGCCGCGATTTGGTGAGCGGTGGGCGCGCCATTGGATGGACTGGGTGCGATACGCGGAAACCTATGGCAGCGAAGGCGATCCCGAGATCCCGTATGCCTGGCGCTATCGGGATTATCTGATCCGCGCCTTCAACAACGATGTGCCCTATCCGCAATTGCTACGCGAGGCGATCGCCGGTGATCTGCTGCCCAAGCCGCGCCTGAACGCGGAACTCGGCCTTAATGAGAGCGCGCTCGGCATCGGCCAACTGCGCATGGTGCTGCACGGGTTTTCACCGACGGACACGCTGGATGAGATGGTGACCTTCACGGACAATCAGATCGATACCGTGACGAAGGCCTTTCAAGCGCTCACAGTTTCCTGCGCCCGCTGCCATAACCACAAGTTTGACGCCATCAGCCAGGCGGACTTTTATTCGCTGTTCGGCATCTTCACCAGCACGCATCCGGCGCTGATCGATGT
>JAXMIV010000161.1:0-3527 GCA_034377045.1 Prosthecobacter sp.
CTGTTAGGCGTGGGACCTGACCGGGAGCAGACGCTGGTGGCGTAGGGCGCTAATTGGCGAGCGCCGCAAAACCACAAAACACATTCGAGTCGGCCGGCGGCCTGACTGCAATCGCTTCGTCGTGATCCAGGTATTCACGGCAGGCGCCAAACAGCTCATCCTTTGTGGTTAGGCGGCGCACGCGATATTCCAATTGACCGCCGCCGATGCCGGAGGTAATGAAAACCAGGTAACGTTTCATTTTCTGCACGTGCAGCGGCTCCTGGAACCTTGGATGAAAGGCGGCGGTCATGTCATAGAGCGCCTGGATGTATTCGAGCAGATTTCGCCCAGTCGGAGGTGTGACTTGCCGGCCGTCCCAGTGCGCGCGCAGTTGCTCAAATAACCACGGATGCCTGATGGCGCCACGGCCGAGCATCAGCCCGGCGGCGCCAGTTTGGTCCAGGTACGAAATGCCCGTGGCCACATCCACGACATTGCCGTTGGCGATGACGGGGCACGGCATGGCGCGAACGGCGGCGGCCACGCATTCGGGATGGACGGCGGTCTTGTAGGCATCCCGCACCGTGCGACCATGAACGGTTAGGCCGTCAATCGCGTGTTTTTGAAACACTTCCAGCAGGCGAGGAAACTCCGCCTTGTCGGCAAATCCCACGCGGCACTTCACGGTGAAACGACCCTGAATCGTGTCGCGCAGCGCCCGCAGGATCTCATCGACGCGCTCCGGTTGGCGCAGCAGGCCGCCACCCGCGTCCTTTCGGCACACCACCGGAGCCGGGCAACCTAAATTCAGGTCAATGCCAGCCACTGGCAGCTTTTCCAATTCCCGCGCCGTACGCAGCAGGGCCGGAATATCCTGCCCGATCATTTGGGCCAGGACCGGGATGCCGGTGTCATTCTCCGTGACTGATTTCACGATCTGCCCGTCAAGCCGCGAGTCCGGTGTCACGCGGAAGTATTCTGTGACAAACAGGTCCGGCCCGCCATACCGCGCCATCAGCCGCATGAACGGCAAATCCGTGACGTCCTGCATCGGAGCCAGGACGAGCGCGGGGCGGTGACTGGGAAGAAGATCACGCACGGGGTTTCATGGTCCCGGCAGGTCGCCATGCAACTATGAATTGAGCCGACGCCCCATTCTGTCGGAGGGATGCGCACCAAACTGGCACCCGGTGACCACCTCAAGTTTAGACAAAATGATCGAATAATACATGGAATAATTAATGGAGATAAATATTAAAGAAATAAAAATTGATATTTATAGATAATTATCATACTATCCATATACAAATTATATGTGCTTTCTACAGTTCAGCCATTGTGATCGTTATTCCAGCGTTCCGCTTGGTTCGGGGGGCGGCGAATTGACTTTGTGTCCGAAGATTGCTCCGCCCTGGACCACAAATTGGAAAGCGCCGCTACGGTTGTTGCTGGCCGTGTGTCCCGGCATAGGGATGGACTTAGCGGCCGAGGATGGCTCCACCGTGAAGGAGATGGCGGGGCTGGACTACGCTGACCTCAGTCTGCAACAGCTCATGGACATCAAGCTCGACGCCGTCTATGGCGCGTCGAAATTCGATCAAAAAGTCAGCCAGGCACTGCCTCCGTCTCCATCTCCGCCACGCTGTACAGCCTCTTCGGCACCGAGTATCCCCTTCTGGTTCGACCAGGCATTTTCATGGATACCGTTCAGCAGGATGGCAGCAATTTCCGCCTAAAACTCACCTATAGCCCTTAACGTCATCACTTCCACTTCACAATCACCCGAGGCGGCTCCCACGCCGCGTCGCCCGCGTACCTTGGCTGCCTGCTTTTGGGTGGCGGCCGCGCTGCTGGCCTGCCCGGTCATTGAGGCGCAGAAAGCCGAAGACACTCTCGCGAACAGCCTGGCTGACTTGAGCATTGAGCAGTTGCTCAATGAATCCGTGACCTCCGTGACGAAAACGGAGACGCGGCAGGTCGATTCCCCCGCCGCCATCTCAGTGTTGTCCAATGATGATGTCCAGCGTTCCGGCGCCACCACCCTGGCCGATGCTTTGCGGCTGGTGCCCGGCATGAATGTGGGTGCGGTGAATTCCAGCCAGTTCGCGGTATCAGCTCGCGGTTTCAGCAGTGTCTTCGCCAACAAAATGCTCGTCCTGATGGACGGGCGGGCGGTGTACAGTCCCATCTTCTCTGGTGTCTTTTGGGATCTTCAGCGGCCGATGCTGGAGGATATCGACCGCATCGAGGTGATCCGCGGACCGGGCGCCGCAGTCTGGGGGGCCAATGCCATGAATGGCGTCATCAACGTGGTCAGCCGCAGTGCCCGAGAAACGCAGGGTGGCTTTACGTACCTCGGCGGGGGCAATATGCACCAAGCCATGGCTGGCGGGCGCTACGGCGGCATGATTGGCGATGACATCTACTACCGCGTCTTCGCCAGCTACCAGTCGAATGACGATTATCTTCTCCCCGGCGGCCAGTCGGCCCAGGATGGCTGGCACGCCTGGCACGGGGGCTTCCGCATCGATCAATATGCCGATCCGGACACCCACCTCACCTGGCAGGCGGATGCCACCGTGCTGGACCTGGACGACGGCGCTTCGGATGCCTACAACTTCAACACCCTCGGACGTTGGACGCGGCAGTTGTCCGGGCGTTCCAGCATTGAGCTTCAGGCCTACTATGACCGCACCTACCGGAATGAGGCCATGCGTGCCCGCATCGTTTCAGACACCTTCGACTTTACCGCGCAGCACAGCTTTGGCCTGGGCATCCAGCATGACATTACGTGGGGTCTTGGTTACCGGTTTATCGCCAATTCGGTGGGCCAAACCAATGCCACGATCAAGGCGCGAAAGAGTGATTTCAATCTGAGCCTCTTCAATCTCTTCGTGCAGGACGAATGGCAGATGGTGCCGGACAAGCTGACCGTGACCACCGGCGCCAAGCTGGAGCACAATGATTACACCGGCTTCGAACTCCAGCCCAGCCTCCGCGTGGTGTTCAAACCGACGGACAAACAAACGATTTGGGCGGCGGTTTCTCGCGCTGTGCGCACACCTTCGGAGGTGGAAGGCGGGGACTTGTTCGCCATCGCCTATGGGGCTCCGTTCGCGGCGCCGGGTGGTCCGTACGTGCCCACTATTGTTGGCAACGGTGATCCCGCGGCGGAAGTGCTCTGGGCCTATGAAATGGGCTACCGAGTGCAGCCGCACGAACGCGTCAACGTGGACGCCGCTGCCTTCTACAATCACTACACGGACCTCCTGGGTATCGGCGGCTTCAGCCGCTTTATCCCGGGCATCCCGGTCGGTACTGCCGAGCTGCCCTTTGCCAATCTCCTCAGCGCCGAGACCTACGGTGGTGAGATTTCCGTGACCGTCGTACCCGCGGATGCATGGCGCCTGTCCGCGAGCTACTCCCTGCTCCTGGCGGATTTTCACGGCCCTGCCGCAGCCGATCCGGCAGGGCAGGAGAGGAACATTCCGACCCAGCAGGTCGTATTGCGCTCATCTCACGATTTCGCCAAGCGCGCGAGCCTT
>JAXMIV010000162.1:0-9209 GCA_034377045.1 Prosthecobacter sp.
AGCGGATAGGCCATGACGCCGGTGCTCTTGATGAAACCCTCCAAGGTCAACGCGTCAGCCAGCGGGTTGTTTTCATCGGCGGAAGTGGTTGTGGCCTGGCTTGGCGGCGCCGGAGCAGGAGCGGAGGGCTGGGCACCCGCCTCTGGCGCGAACCACGCGATCATGATCGCCAGCACGGCTAGGGCGAGGAGGTTTTTTCGGTGCATGAGGCGGCGAGTGTAAACTCGGCTGGCCGCGTTGCAAGGAGCGGCGTGAGTTAGTAAGCCCGCCACGGGGGTTGCCCTTGGCGCGCAATCTCGTATGCTTGCGCCCGATGCCTCCCGCTGACATCTCTCCCGCTACCGTTATTGCCTTGCTCATCGAGCAACAGATCGTTGACCCTTCGGACCCATTGACGCCGGAGTCTGATCTCTTCGCCTGCGGCATGGATTCTCTGGCGATGATGCAGTTGCTCCTGCATCTCGAGCGTGACTTCGCCGTTCGCATCAGCCCTGAGGAAATGACCCGGGAGCGCTTCGCCACAGCCGCGGCGCTGGCCGCCTGGTTGTCGACCCGGAAAAGAACCAGCGCCTGAAATGGACACGCTGGACATCATCGTCGCGGGAGGTGGCAGCGCCGGCATCGCCGCGGCACTGGCCAGCGCACGGCAGGGCGCGCGGACCCTGCTTCTGGACCGGCAGTCGAATCTCGGCGGCATGGGAACCAACGCCCTGGTGCATACCTTTTGCGGCCTGTTTCATCCCGATGTCGCCCGCGGCGTCCAGTGGCTCAATCCGGGCATTCCCACCGAAATCGGCCAGGAAATGCTGCGGCGCACCGGCCAATCCGCTCCGGATTTGATGGGCCGGGTCTACGTGCTCCGCCAGCACCCCACCCTTTTCGCCCTGCTGGCGGATGAACTCTTCCGCGCTGAACCCCAGCTCACCCGCCTGAGCGGCGCCGAGTGGACTGGCCTGGAAAGACACCCTCAGGGCTGGAAGATCGAAGTGATGGCTCAAGGCGTGCGCCGCGAACTGCACAGCCGAGCCCTCATCGACACGACCGGAGACGCCACCGGCGCGCGCCTCCTGGACCCCGCTCTTTGTGAGCAAACCGAAGGCGCGCGCCTGTATCGTCCCGCCTACGTCTGCGCCTTTCAGCAGCTCGCCGGACCGCAGGACGAAAGCTGGCGGCTCGGCCTCGGCGCCATGATCTTTCGGGCCATCAGGGATGGGCTGCTGCCCGCCGCCGCCATGGGCGCCGGATTTCGTGAGTCCCCCTTTTCCGGTGAAGCTTTTTTGACGATCGACTTGGAGGCAGGCCAGGCCCATTGGGACCCCTTTGATCCGGCCAAGCGCGCGGAAGTCGAGGCCGAAGGCCGCCATGCCGCCCTGGCACTCTGGCAATTCCTGCGTCAGGAGCACCCCAGCTTCCACGCCTGCCCGCCCCCCATGCTGCCGACTCAGGCGGGCATCCGCGAATCCGCCCGCTACCGTGGCGACTACATGATCACCGGCGAAGACTTGGCGGCTTCGCGACAATTCGCCGACAACGCCGCGCTGGCGGGCTGGCCGATGGAGAAACGCGAAAACGCCCGCGGTCCCAAATTCCGCTACTTCGACAATCCGGAGCCAGCGGGCATCCCCGGGCGTTGCCTGAAAAACAGCGCCGTGCCGGGACTGTTCTTCGCTGGCCGTTGCCTCTCGGCGGATCATGAAGCCCTGGCGTCCCTGCGGGTCATGGGCACTTGCATGGCCACCGGCCAGGCCGCCGGTAAGTTGGCGGTGGACTTTGTGGCGGGTCGCTGACAAGAGATGCGGCACATGCGGGTGCTTTTTGTCTCCAATCTCTTCCCTGACACGACTCAGCCGTGGCGCGGCTTGGACAACGTGACCTTGCTGCAAGCCATGCGGGCGCTGCGTCCAGAGGCGAACATTCGCGTGCTTTGCCTGCGGCCGGGACACCGTTTCTGGCTCGGCGGCGCCTGTCCTTTGCAGCCACGCCCCGGCGACGAAGGCTTCCTTCCAACCTACCACTGGGCGCCCTACCTGCCGCGCTTTGGCGGGCTGAACGATCGCTTCTTCAAACTGGCGTTGCGGCGGGCGCTGAAATCACTGCCCGCGGACTGGCAGCCGGACGCCTTGCTCGTGCCGTGGTTGTTTCCGGATGCCAGCGGGGTTCATCGTTGCCAGGAAATGCACAGGGTGCCGATGGTGGCGGTGGCGCAGGGTTCGGATGTGCATCGCTACCTGGAAATGCCGCTGCGCCGCCGGGCAATTCTAAAACTAGCGACGCGGGCGGAGATCGTGACGCGCAGCGAAGACCTGCGGCAGCGCCTGATCAAGGCGGGAGCGAAAGCGGCCAGCGTGCATACGGTCTACAATGGCGTCCACACGGACATTTTCCACCCAGGTGACAAAAGTGCCGCCAGACGGGCCTTGAACCTGCCGGAGGAAGGCCGAATGGCTCTGTTCGTGGGCAACTTCCTTCCCGTCAAAGGCCTCGACCTACTGATCCAGGCATGCGCTTTGGCCAAATCACGGCTTTCGCAGCCTTTCCATCTGGTGCTCATTGGCAGCGGGCCTCTGGAAGCCGAACTCGTGACCCTGGCCGAAACCTGCGGTTTGGGGCGCGATCACCTCATTCTGGCCGGCCGCAAAGCGCCTGCGGACGTGGCACAATTCATGCGCGCCGCGGACGCCGTATGCTTGTCCAGCCACAACGAAGGGGTGCCCAATGTCTTGCTCGAGGCTCTCGCCTCCGGCCGGCCGCTGGTCTCGACAAATGTCGGTGGCATCGCCGAAATCCTCAACCCCTCCCCCGGGGGCGGAGTCCTCTTGAGCGATCGCTCCCCCTCGCACTATGCCGAGGGCCTGCTCCAGGCGCTGACCAACCCGCCCGATCCGCAGCTCCTGAGTGCCTGCGCGGCCCAGTACTCCTGGGAACGTTGTGCATCGATTTATTGGGGATTTCTCGACAGCGCGCCAAGCTCTGCTATAAACGCAAGGCTTTAGTCTCTTTTTGTCCAAAAATGGTTTCAGATGGTTATTGAAATTTCAATAAAATCGCTACCTTAGCCGCGAGTTCTCCCGCTCCCTCCCATGCTGCTGACCGGAAAATCCCACAGTATCTCCATTGCCCGGCGCGCCAGCCGGGACGTGTTCCTTTGGGTACTCTGCTTCCTGGTGGCCAACTACGTCCGGTTTGAGGAGTTCTTCAAACTCAACAACTACCTTTTGTCCGTTGGCATGGGCGCGCTCGGCCTGGTGGTCACGGCCTACATCTTTGGCATGTATTCAGTGGAGTCGCGCGGTGGCTCGCGGTTTTTCGCGCACGGCCTGCTCTTTACCACCGCGTTTCTGATCGCGCTCCTCGTGGTCACCATTGTTGGCTATGTGGATTTCGGCACCCGCGTCGGACGCGGCTTTATGGCCCTGGCCGTTTCGATGGCCTATCCGCTGCTGCTGCTGCATCATTGGGCGATGTTTAACAAGCACCGGCTGGCGCCGGAGCGGGTCGCATTTGTGGCTGAATCCCTGAACGAGATGGCCGAGTATCAGCGGATCAAGGAACTCGATCCCCGGGGGATTGAAATTGTCGGCCGAATCGACATCAGCGGCGCCCCGTCTCAAGGTGATTTGTTAGGCCGCATCAAGCATGTCTCCCGCCTGATCAGCCGCCATAAGATTGATCGCATCGTCTTTCCGGATGCGCGGCTTGACGATGAACAAGCGCGCTCCTACCTGCGTCAATTGCGCTATTCCGGCAAGACCTGCACGCCGCTGATTTCGCTTTGTGAAGAGTACCTTCAGTACGTGCCGCTGCACCTGGTCACCACGGAATGGTTGATGCATTCGGAAAGCTCCCCGCGTGAATTGTACTTCCGCAAGGTGAAGCGCACTTTCGATGTGCTCACTTCCCTGGCTTTGCTGGTCCTCCTCTCCCCGGCCCTGCTGGTTGGCATCTGCATCGTGAAGTTCTTTTCGCCTGAAGGCCCGCTCTTTTTCAGACAGGAGCGCGTCGGCCGATTCGGCAAACATTTTCAGATTCTCAAACTGCGGTCCATGCGGACGGATGCCGAAAAGAACGGGCCCCAGTGGTCCAGCGTCTCCGGTGATTCCCGTGTCTTTCCCTGTGGCGCTTTCCTGCGCAGGTACCGGATCGACGAAATCCCCCAGCTCATCAACATTCTCCGCGGCGACATGTCCTTCGTCGGCCCGCGCCCCGAACAACCGGTCTTCGTCGAGACCCTCGCCAAGGTGCTGCCCTTCTATGAAGAGCGGCACATGATTCATCCGGGCCTGACGGGTTGGGCGCAGGTAAGCTACCCCTACGGCGCCACCACCGGCGACGCCCACTGCAAACTGGAGTACGATCTTTACTACCTGAAGCATGCCGGCATCACTTTCGACCTGCTCATCCTGCTCGACACCGTACGCGTCGTCCTGATCGGCGGCATGAAGCGCGCCGCCCAAAGGCCCCGCTATCCCACGACGATCTCCGGACCGCTCGAAACCGCGGAAACCAAGATTGTCGAAGAGGCGATTGCCTGAGTCGGCATCAGTCTTGCAAGCCGGAGGCTTGCGAGAAAAATAGCCGGTGGTACCGGCGAGTCTCGCGAGCCAAACCACCGGACCACCATCGCCACCGACCCCTGACTTCGCTGTGTCCCGGAGCGCCGCAGAAGGCAGCCCTCCGCATGGCAGTACATTCCGTCGCTGCCCGAGAAGTTTCACGCTGACGAGCCCCTGCATCCGCTTGTTCGATATCAACCATCCCCTGCCCCACCCTACCCCCGCGCCCGCTCCAGCAGGTTCATCATCAGGAAGGAGAGCATCAGCGCCGCTTCTTCGGCATCATTCATCTCATCCAATTTTTCCAGTACAAACCGGCCTTCAAAAAAGGCGGACTGTTTGGTTAGGCGCAAGACGGGTGTACCATTGGTGCGCGCAGCTACGTAACGTGGATGCAGCATGAAACCGCTGAACATACCGACGATGGGGATCTGCCCCACCAGACCGTCCAGCAGTTTGGCGAAGGGGTTTTCTTCCGTGATGGTGAACACCGGCTCGCTCACACCGGGCGCGAACACTTCATAATGCGAGCGCCACAGCGAGCGCATGCCGCGCCGGCCCAGCGACCCCAACACCCCACCGCCCGCATCTTTAAAAGTATAACGCGCCGACCAGTCAATGATCCGATCTGCCTCAATGGTGGTCAGCAGTTGCCTCTGGCTGTCATCCGTAAAAACCTCCACCTTCTCCCGCAGCCGCAGCAACTTCTGCTTCACGTAACAAAGGGTTTTGCCCGCGGCATCCTCCACATAGATTTGGGAGGCCAGGGCGAGCAGTTTGAAGCGAAAAGTCAGGGGAAAGTTCATGGGAGCCGCGCATGATGAACGAAAACCGATCTGGTACATACAAAAATCGAGGGCTGTGCCGTTAAGCCCATGAACCCCGTCCGCTCCACCCCTCCGCATGGCAGCCGCCGCTTTCAGTTGGAAACAGTGCTTTGATCAGGTCGCCCCGAACCTGATTCTGTACGCGCGCCAAATCGCCCCCACCCCAGCGGACGCGGAGGACGTGGTGCAACTGGCCTTTGTACGCTGGTGGCGCCGCTTCCCGGAGGGCGACAGCCAGCACATTCCCCTGCACTACGGCGGCGTCCGCACCATCGCCCTGGACATGCGCCGCAGCAATCTGCGCCGCAGCGCCCGCGAATCGCAGTCAGACATCGCCCTGCCGCATGCTGACACGCCCATCTTTGATCCGCCGCCGGAGAAGCGCGAAACCGCGGCCTTGGTGGAGCAGGCGCTGGCCAAGCTGCCGGAAGAACAGCGGGAAGTCGTGACCTTGCGCCTATGGGGCGGACTCACCTTTGCCGAGATCGCCGAAGCCACGGGCAGTTCTGTCAACACCGTCGCCGGCCGTTACCGCTACGCCCTGGCCGCCCTGCAAAAACACCTGGCGCCGATGAAGGAGGACCTCGCCTCCCACTCCAGCCCGCTCCCCCTCAATTCTCTCCATTTTCCCCAAGGATCGGAGGCCCTGTCATGAACGAACACGATTTGGAAACCCTGCTCAAAGGCATCCCGCCAGCGCCGCCGAGCGCCATGCTATGCGCACGCGTGGAACATGAACTGGAGCTCGACTCCCAATGGCTCGGCGCCATGCCCCGCAAGCGTGTCGCACCCCGTTGGTTTGCCCCCATCGCCTGGAGTGCGCTGGGCGCAGCCGCCGCCGTCGCCTTCATGGCGTCGATGCCGGACAACACTCCAGCTTCCTCCGCGCCAACCGTAGCCGCAACCACGTCGATGTCCTCGGTCATGCCAGTGACGACCATCCGCGAAATGGTGGATGCGCAGGACGAAGGCATTCAGTACAACGCCTTGTCAAACCTCCCTGAGCAGCACGTCAAACTCGTCTCCGTCGAACGCCACGCCTGGATCGACCCGCGCGACGGCGCCGAAATCACCGTCGAAGTGCCGCGTGAAGACAGCGTCATCCTGCCCGTGTCCTTTCAATAGAGCCAACCCCACCTCTTAACCTTATGAATCCAATCCACGCCCTGATGCTGTTCATGGCCGGTCTTCTGGCGCTGATCAACAGCCCCCTCAGTGCCCAGGAAAAGCCCGCTGAAAAGCCCTCCCAAACCAGCCCCTCGGAAACGCCGCAGCCACCCCAGCCACCCCCGGCCCGAACGGAGGCTGAAAAGCCGGACAAGCCGCGCGGTGAACGCCCGCGCACAACCCCGCCTGCCGATGAAAAACCGACTTCCTTCATCGGGGTGCTCACCGCCAACGCCAGCCCCGAACTTCGCGCTCAATTTGGCCTGCAGGAAGGTTTTGGCCTGCAGGTGATTGAAGTCATGCCCGACAGCCCCGCCAAGGCCGCCGGCCTGAAAGAACACGATCTCCTGCTGAACTTTGACGATCAGAAGCTGGTGAGCATGGAGCAGCTCCAAGCCCTGGTCCGCAGCAAGAAAAAGGATGATCTGGCGACCTTCACCGTCATCTCCGGCGGCAAGCAGGCTCAAGTTCCCGTCAAGATTGGCGAACGCATGATGTCCACCCGCCAGGAAGAACGCCGCAACCCCAGCGGCCGCTTTTTCCCCATGAATCCCGGCGATCCCGGACGCCCTGAAAACTTCCGTCCCGGCCACGAGATGCAAGAGACCCTGGAACGCTTTCAGCAGCGCATGCGCGAATACCAGGAACGCCTCCAGGAGTGGAACCGTAACGGCCATCAGGGTCGCATGCCCACACCGCCCATGCTCGACGGCCCCCGCACTCGGGACAGCGATCGCCGGGAGGTTCCCCAGCCGCCCAACCCTCCCGGAACTCCCGGCATTCCAAGAACGCCTGACGCTGGCGGAAGCGACCGCGGACCGCGTAGCGGCGACCCTCGCCACGAAGAGCGCCGCAGCAGCAGCACGAGTACCCAGCAGAGCGCCAGCGTCACCCGCCGCGACGACTCCGGCACCTACACGTTGCGCCGCGACAACGACCATTCCATCTTCACCGTGCGTACGAACGATGGTAAGGAACAAACCTGGAGCTTCACCAGCGAAACCGAGCGCACCGTGGTGCCGGAGCAGTATCGCGACAAGCTGCGCATGCTCCAGGAGGTGAGCAGCGACATGCACCGCGACGGCCACCCCCGCAATCCCGGCCTCGGTGGTGACGGACCTGGCCCCGGACGCGGCGATGGCGACCGCCGTCCCGCCCCCGAAGGCCGCCGCCAGGGCGAAGCTCCGCCAAGGGATGCCCCGTCTCCGAAGGCACCGCCGGGACGGCCCAAGGACACCTTCTGACCGCCTCAGGTCACTGACATCATTTTCAATCAAAAGGCATGAAGCCCCAGTCAAACTGGGGTCTTCATGCCTTTTGTTGTATTTGGAGCATAGCGGAGCCAACCAGTCCCGTTCTCTGTCCGTATTCCCCACTGTCAGTCTCCTCCCGCTCCCTGCATGGACCATACCGCCAATCAGCTCTGCTCGCTTCGCCTGCCGAAGACGATGCCTGTCATGGTATTGGATGATTGTTACCTCTTCCCCGGGTGTTTTCTCCCCCTCTTCATCTTTGAGGAGCGTTATCGGCAAATGCTGGCCACCGCCCTCAACACCGATCGCATGTTCTGCATCGGCTGCCGCCAGCCAGAGGGCGCGGAGAACGACCTCACCCCCGTCAGCACCGCGGCGCTCGTCCGTGCCTGCCGCAAGCAGACTGACGGCACCTCCCACGTCATGCTTTACGGCATCTCCCGCATTCGCTTCACTGGCTGGTTGCAGAAAAGGCCCTTTCGCATCGCCGCCATCGAGCCCTTGCCCACCTGCTGTAGCGGCGCCCCGGAGGATCTCGCCCGTTTGAAGTTCGAAGCGCTGGCCATGCTGCCCAAGCCCGCTCCCCAGTGCAGCGAAGCCATGCAAGTCCTGCGCACCACCCTGGAAGGCATGCCCTGCCCCGAGATGGTCTGCGACATCCTCGCCTACCACTTCGTCAAAAAACCCGCCGCCCAGCGCGCCCTCCTCATGGAGCCCGTCCTGGAAAAACGCTACCAGCGCCTGGTGGAGGAATTGGAACTGCTGCCGCCGGTGGAATGAGGCGAGAGTAAAAATCCCTTGCCCGCGGCCCTGGGTCAAGTAACCTGCCAGCCCTCACGCTCCGGCGAAAGTGATCCTGCTTCCCTCGCTGGTCCCACGTGATTCACCCCCATTATCATGAAAAAAGAAGGTCATCCAACGGTTCACGCCACCACCATCACCTGCACCTGTGGTGCGGTGTATCAGACTCAGTCCACCGTGCAGAATCTCCGCGTCGGCATCTGCGCCGCCTGCCACCCTTTCTTCACTGGTGAGCAACGGTTTGTCGATACCGCCGGCCGCGTCGACCGCTACACCCAGCGTTACGGCACCACCCGCGTGCGCCGCACAGCGCCGAAGGTTTCCGACGCCTCCGCTTAGCTTCCAGCTTCCTGTTTTTAGAAAACGGTGCCCACGCCTTCCAGCGTGGCACCGTTTTTTGTTTGTCCCGTCCTGCTTTCCCCTGCCCTCATGGATTACACCCCCATCATCGCCACCAAGCGAGCCCGCTTTCAACTGCTCGAAGACCTCATGGGTCAGCCGGGATTCTTTGACGATGCCCGCAAGGCTGGCGACCTCACCCGAGAGCACCGCGTGCTGAGCAACCTTCTCCGGGATTGGGACGAGTATCAAAAGCAACTCACTGAACT
>JAXMIV010000163.1:0-5024 GCA_034377045.1 Prosthecobacter sp.
CATCCACTTCACCGGTTGCGCGCACAGTTGCGCCCAACACTTCATGGGCGACATCGGCTTGTTAGGCACCAAAACCAAATCGGAGTCCGGTGAAGGCTACCACATCACGGTCGGTGGCGGCTTTGGTGAGAACCGCAAGATCGGCCGGCAGATCTTCAGTGGTGTGTTCTTTGAATCACTCGGCACCACGCTGGAGGCGATGCTGAAGGGCTACCTGGCCAAGCGCAACCCCGAGGAATCCTTCCACGACTTCTGCAACCGCCACACGGTCGGCCAGCTCCAGGAACTGTTCAGCAGCATTTTATGATCTGCGACCTGGATACGGACACAGCAGCAAATCGAACGTCTCCCGTACCCTTTCTCGATGGGTTGTTAAGTGAGCAGCAGACCTTGCGAACACCCGTCGCGTTGTTCGCTAAGGCGCATGCAGGCGGAACGCCGGCCACGCGTTTCTCCCATCTCATCCCATTGAGCAAACCGCAACCCGGTGAGCAGTATGCCTTTGAAGTCAATCTGGACGCCTGCACCGGTTGCAAAGCCTGCGTCGCCGCCTGCCACAGCCTCAACGGCCTGGATGACAATGAGACGTGGCGCGACATTGGAGTGCTGGTCGGCACGCGCAAGCAACCCTACCTGCAAACGGTCACGACCGCCTGCCATCACTGCGCTGATCCGGCTTGTGCGGACGGCTGTCCGGTTCTGGCTTATGACAAAGACGCCGTCACCGGCATCGTGCGGCACCTTGACGACCAATGCATCGGCTGCAGCTATTGCATTCTGAAGTGCCCCTATGATGTGCCCAAGTTTAACCTCAAGCGCGGCATCGTGCGCAAATGTGACATGTGCCAGGGCCGGCTGACGGAGGGCGAAGCACCCGCCTGCGTGCAGGCATGCCCCAATGAAGCCATCAAAATAACCGCGGTGAAGCTCGCTGCCGTGTCGGATCGCGGCAGGATGCTCACCGGCGCGTTTGACTCCAGTTACACCCGGCCCACCACCCGCTATGTGAGTCAGCGACCAACGCCGGCACATGCGAAACCCGCGGATCAGACACGGCTGGCATTGGATCAGGCGCATGATCCTCTGGCCTGGATGCTGGTGCTCACGCAAATGAGCGCCGGCGCGTTCCTTGGATGCGCTTTGGCGATGTGGGCTGGCGTTTTGACCCTGGCGCAGGCGGGCATTACCAGCACAGTCGCACTTGTGTTTGGAATGGCCGGCATTGCGCTCAGCACACTCCATCTTGGACAGCCCTTAAAGGCCTGGCGCGCCTTTCTTGGGTGGAGAAAGTCGTGGCTGTCGCGCGAGATCATCGCCTTTGGCGCATTGCCCGGCGGTGGTGCCATGATCCTGGGTACATGGTGGTTGGCGAACCTGGAGTGGATGCGACTCGCGGTCACGGGCACCGCAGTGGCTGCGCTTGTGGCGGTGCTTTGTTCGGTGATGGTGTATGTCGACACCCGCCGGCCCTATTGGTCTCTGCGGATGACCGGTGGAAAGTTTCTCGGCACCACGCTCTTGCTCGGCGCCGGCCTCTGTGCGCTGACCTGGAGTTGCATGGGCATCAAAGTCGCGTCCTATGCCATCATGATGACTTTGTTGTTTCGCTGGAGTTTGTCCCTGTGGGAAACTTCCCAATATCGGCAGGCGCTGGAGGATGAAACCAGTCCGTGGCATAAGTCCGCAAGCATCATGCACAAGCATCTTTGCCGCCGCATCGAGGGGCGTGGTCTGCTGTTGGCAATGACCGGCCTGGTGATTCCCGTCCTGATCGCCGCAGGCGTACCGGCTCCTGGGATGCTGGCCTTCTCCCTGGTGTTGACCTTCCTCAGTCAATGGCTCGAGCGGCAGTATTTCTTCACTGCGGCGGCGGGATCGAAGATGCCTGGCAACTGACGTATCCTTTATGCTCACGACTCCCGCGCTTGCCTTTCGTGAATGGTCCGGTCCGTTGACCGAAGACCTGGTGCGTGATCCGTCGCGGTTTGGCCTTGGCCAATTGCCACGCCGCTTGCAACCGAATGCCACCGCGAAGTCCATCTGCGGCTTTTGTTCCACCGGCTGCGGCTTGACACTGCACCTCAAGGACGGCATCGCCATCAATGCCACGCCGGACCCGGACTATCCAGTCAACCTCGGCACCGCCTGTCCAAAAGGTTGGGAAGCGCTGACGCCACTGGATGCGCCTGACCGCGCCACGACACCGCTTCTGCATGGCGAGCCCATTGATTGGCCCACTGCGATGCAGATCTTTTGCGAACGGATGAAGGGAGTGATCACCCAACATGGTCCGGGCGCGGCGGCCTTCATCAGCACCGGCCAGATCATGTGCGAAGAGATGGCCTTTCTCGGCACCCTGGCGAAGTTTGGCATGGGCTTGATCCATGGCGATGGCAACACCCGCCAGTGCATGGCCACCGCCGTCACGGCCTATAAGGAGAGCTTCGGTTTCGATGCGCCGCCCTTCACCTACGGCGACTTTGAGGAAAGCGACGTAATTGTCTTCATCGGCGCCAATCCGTGCATTGCACACCCCATCATGTGGCAGCGGGTTTTGCGGAATAAACGCCAGCCGCAAATCATCGTCGTCGACCCCCGCACCACCGAAACAGCCATGGCGGCGACTCAGCACTACGCCATCCGTCCCAAGAGCGACTTGGCGCTCCTCTACGGTATCGCGCATCTGCTGATTCGCGATGGTGCTGTTGATGTATCCTTTGTTAGGCACCACACGAGCAATTTTGATGCGTTCAGCGCCTTTGTGGCCGACTATCCTCCCGAAGCTGTCGCTGAAGCGACGGGGCTCAGCGTGGCGCAGTTGGAGCGGTTCGCCCGTTCCATACGCGAAGGCACGCCGCGCGTCTCCTTCTGGTGGACCATGGGTGTCAACCAGTCACACCAAGCTACGCGCACCGCCCAGGCCATCATTAACCTGGCCCTGATGACTGGCAATATTGGCAAGCCGGGCACTGGCGCCAATTCGATCACCGGGCAGTGCAATGCGATGGGTTCCCGCCTGTTCTCGAACACCACGAACCTCATCGGCGGGCATGACTTCACTAATCCCGCGCATCGGCAGAAGATTGCCACCGCGCTCGAAATCCCGGTGGAACGCATTCCGGATCAGCCCAGCCTGGCCTACGACCAAATCATCGAGGGTATCGACGCCGGCCGCATCAAGGCGCTGTGGATTATTGCCACCAATCCTTCCCACTCGTGGATTGACCAGGATCGCTTCAAGCAAATTCTGGCCAAACTCGATTTTCTTGTCGTTCAGGACATGTATCCCACGACCGAAACAGCGCAACGCGCTCATCTCCTCCTCCCTGCCGCCGCCTGGGGAGAAAAGGAAGGCACTTTCATCAATTCGGAACGCCGCATGGGTTTGAGCCATAAAGTGCGGCGCGCCCCCGGCCAGGCCCTGGCCGATTTCCACATCTTCCGCCTCATCGCCCATCATTGGGGTTGCGCGGATCTATTTGAGAAGTGGACCTCTCCGGAAGCGGTGTTTCAATCCATGAAACGCTGCACGGCGGGACAACCGTGTGACATCACGGGGATTGAGAATCATGCGATGCTCGAACGTGAGGGCGGCATTCAGTGGCCGTTTTCTGAAAGTGCTCAGAGCTCGGTTCAGGCGACAGAGCGTCGGCTCTTTGAAGATGGCCGCTTTTACACAGCGGATGGGCGCGCGCGATTTGTCTTTGATGCTCCAATCGCACCGCCCGAGGTGGCGAGCCAAGAGTTCCCCCTGATCCTGCTCACTGGCCGCGGCACCAGCGCGCAATGGCACACGGAAACCCGCACGGGCAAATCACAGGTCTTGAAGATGCTTGCCCCCGCGGAATTGCTTCTCGACATGCATCCCGGCGATGCCCGGGCTCTTGGGATTCGCGACGGCGAAATGGTGACCGTCAGGTCACCGCGTGCTGGGTTGGAGACGCGCGTCCGATTGTCCCTCTGCGTGCTTCCCGGCCAGGTATTCCTGCCGATGCATGATCCACGCGTGAATCAACTGACCCACGCCTCCTTCGATCCGCATAGCCGCCAGCCGAGCTACAAGCACAGCGCCGTGCGAGTGAGCCGCCTTGAAAGGTAGCGGCGGGCGCAGGATGCAGCTTGCATTCCGGCATGGTTCATCCTCCATTCGGCGGATGCGTCTCTTACTGCCAGCCCTCCTCGCGCTTTCGCCCCTGCTGCAAGCCGCGGAAGACATGCGCGCGCTCATCGAACAATACGACGCCGACGCCTCGCTCTTAAACCGCCATTGGGCCGCCAGCGACGATTCCGCCAAAGCTCTGCAGCGCGAGCAGAAGCTTTGGGAAGTGCGGCTGCAAAAGCTGAAAGCCGTGGATTTTGCCAAACTCAGGCCCGATCAACAGGTGGACTACATCCTCATGCGCAATGATTTGGAGGCCACCCTCCTGCGCCTGCGGGACAACCGCACTGAGCATGAAGAACTGGCGCCCTGGCTGCCCTTCCGCCCGGCGATTGAGGCGCTGGGAGATGCGCGTGTCGGCAATGAACCTCTCGTGCCCGAAAAGGCCGCCGCCGCCCTGGCCCCGCTGCCCAAGGCGATCCAGGATATCCTGGCCAAATTGAAAACCGCACGTGAGAAGAAACCCGCTGCTGCTCCAGCCAAGCCTGAGGCCGTTCCTCCCACGCCCGCTCCCAAACCCTTTCCGGCACCAACACCGTACCAGGCCATGCGCGCCGCTGGCGCCGTGGATCAATTGGCCGACTCACTGAAGAAATGGTTCACCAACTATGAAGGCTTCTTGCCCGACTTCTACTGGTGGGCCAAGCAACCCTACGATGAGACGGCCAAGGCCTTGGAAGGCTACTCCAAGTATCTGCGCGAAGAAGTTGCCGGAGAGAAGAGCAAGGACGACGGCCCGCTGCTTGGCAGACCCATTGGCGAAAAGGAGCTGCAGGAACAACTGGGCCACGAATTCATCCCCTACACGCCGCAGGAGTTGATCGCGATTGGCGAACGCGAATTCGCCTGGTGCGAAGCGGAAATG
>JAXMIV010000164.1:0-6918 GCA_034377045.1 Prosthecobacter sp.
CGTGGCGGTGGACGGCGCGGTGATCGTGACGACACCGCAGGAGGTTGCGCTGATCGATGCGCGCAAGGCCGTGGCGATGTTTCAGAAGGTGAATGTGCCGATCCTGGGGATCATCGAAAACATGAGCTTCTTTGTCTGCCCGAGCGACGGCAAGGTGTACCACATCTTTGGCAAAGGCGGCGGTGAGCATGAGGCGAAGCGCCTGGGCGTGCCGCTGCTGGGCCAAATCCCGATCGAGATGGCCGTACGCGAATCCGGCGATGAGGGGCACCCGATCGCCCTTGAGGACGCGGACAAGAGCGCCGCATCAAAGGCCTTTCACGACATCGCCCGCAAGACGCTGACGGCTTGTGGTGATGCCAAATGAGACCCACGGCCATGCGCGCGCTTACCCTGGCGGAACCGGAACGTTTTGAGGCGATCACCCTGCCGGAAGCCGGTGAGCCCGGCGCCGGGGAAGTGCTGGTGGGCATCCGCGCGATTGGGATCTGCGGCACGGACATCAGTGGCTATTTGGGCAAGATGCCGTTCATCGAGTATCCGCGAATTTTGGGCCACGAACTCGGGGTCGAAGTCCTGGCGACAGGCGCCGGCGTCACGGGTCTGAAGGCGGGCGATCGATGCTCAGTGGAGCCGTACCTGAACTGCGGGGATTGCCATTCCTGCCGACAGGGAAAAACGAACTGCTGCGAGAAGCTGGCGGTGCTGGGGGTGCATTGCGACGGCGGCATGCGCGAACGGATGATCCTGCCGGCCGCGAAGCTGCATGCGCGCAATACGCTGAGCTTTGAGCAACTGGCGCTGGTGGAAACGCTGGCGATTGGCTGCCACGCGGTGAACCGAGCGGCGCTGCAGCCGGAGGATGACGTGCTGATCATCGGGGCGGGGCCGATTGGGCTGACGGTGCTGGAATTTGCGCGGCTCGGCGGGCGGCGCATCACCGTGCTGGAACTGAATGCGCTGCGGCGCCAGTTTGTGACGCAGCACTATGCGGGGGTCACGGTGGTGGAATCACTGCCGGACGAACCCTTCGCCCAGGTGGTGTTTGATGCGACAGGCCATGCAGGGTCGATGGCCCAAGCGTTGCGCTGGGCGCGGTTCACCGGGCGGGTCGTCTATGTGGGGATCACCAAAGAACCCGTGCCACTGGACGATCCCCTGCTCCACCGGCGCGAACTGACCGTGCTGGCGAGCCGCAACGCCGTGGCCGCCGATTTCCCGCGCATCCTAAGCCTGATCGAACGCGGCGAGATCGACACCGCGCCTTGGATCACGCATCGCTGTGATTTTGGGCAGTTGCCGGCTCAGATGCCCGCCTGGGTCCAACCAGGCAGCGGCGTGGTGAAAGCGGTGGCTTCGATTTCGTAAGGATTGACCGCAAAGGCCTCTCCTCGTAGCCTCCGTGGGAATTCCATTTTTTACCCATGCACCGCCTCGCCTGCCTCCTGCCGATCCTTCTTTGCCTGAGCGTTTCACTGCCCGCGACGGCGGCGGACAAACCGGTCAAGGTGAAGCCCTCCAAAGTCAGCTCCGCCAAGGGCAAGGAGCGGGAAAAGCTCTTCACGGACTGGATTCCTGAACGCGAATTCTACGCCCTGGTGAACACCAAGGAAGACGGCCAGATGATCTACTATGAATATCACGAGGGCAAAGAGGCCTATCGGGGGATTTTCAGCAAGGCGATCAAGTTCAACGGCTGGCGGTGGCGGACGCTCTACGGGGAAAAGGAGATGGAGAAGGAGGTCACCAGCTACAAGGGCCAAGGCTACGAACCCCTGTTTGTGGTCCTGGAGCGCAATTTCTACCAGATGATCTTCGTCAAGCCCGAGCAATTGGAAGCCGCCAGGAAGCTCATCGCGGACCTGGGGATCGAGGCTCCGGTGGTGAAGTAACATTTCCACTCGCATCCCGGCGCTTCCCGCTCATAACTCAGCGGGTGGAAGACAAGGATTACAAGGTCAGGCTGGAGATTTTCGAGGGGCCGCTCGATCTATTGCTGTATCTCATCAAGAAGGAGGAGATCGACATCTACGACGTGTCCCTGGAGCGGATCACGAAGCAGTACCTGGACTACATCAACACGTTCAAGATGCTGAACATCGAGCTGGCCAGCGAATTCATCGTCATGGCAGCGAACCTGATGTACATCAAGAGCCGCGAGCTGCTGCCACAGACGCAGCAGCCCCCCGATGAAGAGGCCGACGAGGACGATCCGCGCTGGGAACTGATCCGCCAGTTGGTGGAGTACAAGAAGTTTAAGGACGCCGCCCAGTTCCTGGGGGTGCAGGAGGTGCGGGCGGATGAGTATTTCGCCACGACGCCGGAATTGCCCGATCTGTCCGCGCCACCGCCCACCACGGCCGGCCAAGTGGGCATCTTTGACCTCATCCGCGCCTTCCAGCGGGTGCTGAAGCGCTTTGAAAATGCCACGGATATCCGCGAGATCGTCAGCGACCGCTTTACCGTCGCCGACAAGATCGAGCACTTGCTGGACACGATCGCGGTCGGGGCCCGGGTGCGGTTGGAGACCCTTTTCAGCAGCGCGGCGAGCCGGGGTGAGGTGATTGTGACCTTCCTGGCGGTGCTGGAACTGATGAAACTGAACCATCTCCAGGTGGAGCAGGAGCACATGCTGGGTGAGATCGTCGTGGTCCGGCCGGCACTTTAGTCACCTAGCGAACCGAATTTCCGGTTGCTGGAGTGAAGCCTGCGGCTTACTTGCGCGCCCAATTTCGCGTTTCCACCATCATGCTTGAGTTTTTCCGCAAACACCGGGGTGCCTTCCTCATCACCCTGACCGTCATCATCATCGTCAGCTTCTCCGTCTGGGGAGGCTGGAAGGACAGCAGTGGTGACGTCCGCAGCCGCGGCGAGGAGACCGCCTTCACAATCTATGGCAAGGACTATACCGGCGCCGAGGCCGCGCGCTATGAACGCTACATGCGCCTGCTGTACATGCTGCAGATGTTTGACTTGGTGCAGGGACTGATGCAGGTGGCCGAGAGTCCGGATACACGCGGAAATGATTTCATTTTTAATCTGCTGGTGCTTCGGCATGAGATGGAGAAGGCCGGAGTCCACCCGAGTGATGCCGAAGCCGACGCGGAGATTAGGAAACTGCCCGCGCTCCAGGAGAACGGCGCTTTCAGTCCGCAGCGCGCGCAGATGGCCGAGGCGAATTTTGGCATGTACGGCATGAGCGGCGAAGACATGCGTGAAATCGTCAAGCTCAACATCGGCTTCAAGAAGTTGCAGGACCTGATCGGCAAAAACTATGTGCCATCGCCGCTGGGCGTGGAGAAAGCGTATGCGAGCAAGCACCAGACGCTGAAGATTTCCACGATCCCGTTTCTGTTGAACGACCTCAAAAAGACCGTGCAGCTCACGGATGCCGAGATTCAAAAGTACTACGACGAAAAGAAGGACACCTTCAAGACCGCGGAGAAGCGGACGATAAGTTATGTGTTCTTTGAGGAGCCCGCCGATCTCGACAAGAAGCCCGCCGACGAACAAAAGAAGCTCAGAGAGGCGGTGGTGGGTCGCGTCAACAAGTTCTCGGACGAAACGATCAAGCCTAACGCCGACCTGGGCAAAATTGCCACGGGGTTGAAGGAGAAGGTGCTGACCCTGCCTGCGTTTGCCCGTGATGCGGCGCCTGAGGCGATCAAGGCCGAAGCGGAACTGATGGATGCCATCTTCGCCTTCAACAAAGCCGATCATCCGATCAGTAACCCGATCAAAGGCAGCAAAGGTTTCTACATCTTCACGGTGACGCAGATCGAAGAACCCAAGCAGCAGGATCTCGCCACGGTGAAGGACAAGATCAAAGAGACGCTGACCGCCCAAAAAGCGCAGGAAGCGCTGAGCAAGGCGATCAACGAAGCCCGCAAGGCCCTGGTTGACGGGCTGAAGGCCGGCAAGAAGATCGAGGACCTCGCGAAGGAGAAGAAACTGACACTGACTCCGATGGTGGACCTGGATGTGTCTGAACCGGCGCAATCCATTCCCAATGCCTATGACATTGTCCGCCAGGCGGAAAGTACGCCGGCAGGTCAAATGGCTCCCGTGGTGGATACGAAAACCGATGCCTTGCTGGTCTACGTGCACGCCAAGGAACTGCGCAAACGCGACGACAGCGCCGCCCTGCGCAAGAACACCGAACAGTCCACCGCGCAGATGGAGCGCATGCGCATTTTCAGCGCCTGGTTCAGCCGCAAGCGCGAAGAGGCCCAGGTCAAACTGAGTCCCGAGGCCGTATCGTCATAAGATCCGCCGCGCCGGTGATCCCTTCACACGCCATGAATGCGGACACCAGCACTCGCGATGAGCTCTTTGATGACGCCAACGGCCATCTCGCCGTCGGTGACATGGAGGCAGCGATTGTGGGTTATCGTCGGTGTGTGGAAATGGATCCGCAGTTCTTTGACGGCTGGCATGCGCTGGGTCTGGCGCTTTTGAAGACGGGCCAGACCAAGGAAGCGATCGGCGCCGGCATGATGGCCACCACCCTGCAACCCAACGACCTGCTGGCCTGGACAGCGCTTTCGCAGATGTATGTGCGCGCCGGCCAAATCGCCGAAGCCGAGGATGCCAAAGGCAAGGCGCGAATCTTGTCGTTAGGCGGAAAAGTCGTGAAGGAGGGATAGGCAGCATGACGCAGGCGCCCTCCTTCCAACTTCGTGTGGCGGTTGCAGGTGACATTTCGGCGCTGGAGGCATTGATCCCATTGTCGGTGCGCGGACTGCAATCGCCGTGGTATACGGCGGCGCAAATGGAGGCGGCTCTCGGACCGGTGTTTGGCGTCGACCGGCATCTGATCGACGATGGCACCTACTTGGTGGTCGAGGCCGAGGGGCAGGTCGTGGCCTGCGGAGGATGGAGCCGGAGGAAGGCCGTGTATGGCGGCGATCGCGACCGCGTGGGGGAGGATGACTACCTGGACCCGGCACATGACGCGGCGCGTGTGCGGGCGTTCTTTGTGCATCCGGCCTGGGCGCGGCGTGGCATCGGCCGCTTGCTGCTGCAGGCCTGTGAAGAAGCCATCGCCGCCGCCGGTTTTCATGACATCATGATGGTGGCGACACTGGCGGGCGAACCGCTGTATGCCGCCCATGGTTACGCGGTGGAAGAACGTTACGAAGCGCCCCTGCCCGGCGGCCTAACATTGCCTGTGGTACGCATGACAAAAACCGCATGAAGACGCTGCTGTTGGCCCTGCTGGCGATGGCCGGTTGCTCTTCCATGGCGCCGAAACCGGGCTGGAAGAACACCCTGGGCATGAAATTTGTCAAGGTGCCGGGCGTGGCGCCGCTGGTGTGTCTGCATGAGACGCGGGTGCGAGACTATGCGGACTTTGTGCGGGAGACGGGAACCGAATGGCCGGCGAGCGGCTTCCGCCAGGGCCGCGAGCATCCGGCGGTGAACGTGAGTTGGAACGATGCCAAGGCCTTTTGCGCCTGGCTCAGCGCAAAGGAAGGACGCCGCTACCGCCTGCCTACGGACGCGGAGTGGAGCGTGCTTTCGCCGGACTCGTATCCGTGGGGAAATGGCCCATTGCCGGCGCGGGCGGGCAATTACTGCGACGCCGCTTTTGGCCGAACCTTTGGCGAAGGCTACGAGGCCCGCTGGCTTCCGGGTTATGATGACGGCTATGCCGCCACCGCGCCGGTGGGAAAGTTTCAACCAAACAAAAACGGCCTGTATGACCTCGGCGGCAATGTCTGGGAATGGTGCGAAGATTGGTACGATCCGCCTAACAACACCCTCAAAGTGCTGCGCGGCGCCGCCTGGCGCACCGGCAACCCGCAGCGGCTGCTAACGTCCTATCGCGGACCCGATCCACCGTCAGTCCGCCTGGACAGCGCCGGCTTCCGTTTGGTCGTACAGTAGCCGTCACGCTCCGCCGTGACGAGCTGAGCGCGTTGTTTGGAGGAGGACGCAATCAAAGTACGAAAATGCCCCCGGCCTTCGAAGCCACTATGCTCATCACGGCGGAGCGTGATGGCTACTTTCTGCTCACGCCATCATCGGCGGGTGCATCTCAAACCGCGGAATCCGCGCGCAAACAGGCCGCCCTTCCGTCGTGGTGCCAAAGAAGGACCCCGTGGCCGTGCTCTCGGCCTTGATCACATGATACGAGTTGTAGTTAAACGTCTGCCCGGGAGCCAGACGCGGGAACTGCCCAACCACCCCGTCGCCTTCCACCACCAGCGTATCGCCATCCGTATCGCGCACGATCCACTTGCGGCCAAAGATGTTCACCGTCTCCTGGGAATCGTTGTGGATCGAGACGTGATAAATAAACGGGTGCGGCCGATCCGGCGGCGCTGGACGCGTCGGATCGTATTGAACTTCATCCACCGTGACACTCAAGCCCGGCAGGTATTCGAATCGCACTGACACGAAATCAGCATACCCCACTCCAGCACCACCACAAGCCAGCGATTGCAAAATCCAGCCCCTTCCCTGGGCTTATGCGCTAAAACATGATGGGGCGAAGCAACCAATATCCTTCCAAAGCCGTCAACCAAGCCTACAGCAGCCACCACGCGAAGCCGTAGCTCGATTTTCCAAAATCGAGACGGTGCTCCTGACGACTGGGACACGACTCGGCAGCAGAGCCGAAGCGAAGCGGAGACAGACAACCGAAGGCTGCCCGCAGGGCGAACGCAGTGTGGTCAATATCGAGCTTCACCCTGCCCTCCCCCTACCCTCGACTCCCACCCTCGGAGGCGATGCGTTGATCAGCGGGGTGTCGGAAACGCCTGGCACGCCCCCAAGTGCGGCTCGGCACCAACCCCGCCCCTCGGGCTGGGATTTTGTTCGGCCTTGTGTCAGCGTTTGCGTTCAGCCTGGGCCTCTTTACTTGGCTTCGTTCGAGCGAGCTCTCTAAGCTGCTTCAACATACCCTCGTCGTAA
>JAXMIV010000165.1:0-2528 GCA_034377045.1 Prosthecobacter sp.
ACGGTGGAGCCCGGCGTGGTCAACAACATGGGCATCTGGCCCTGGATGGCGCCCTATCAGTCGGGACCGCTGGGTGCCGTCCTTAAAAACGTCCGCCACGCCGGCGTCACCCCAGACGGTTTGCTCCTCAGCACCGGGAAAAAGTAGGTTCGCCCACTTCTGCTGGTCGCGACGTATCGGATCACATACCACCTGTGGATGTGTCGATTTTTGTAAACTTGGCCCGTTTCTTGTGGTATTTTAATACCTATATGCCTCTACGCCCACTCCTTGCCTCCGTGCTGCTCCTGGCCAGCCTTTCGCTAGCCGGCGTCACCCCCACGCCTTCCAAAGCCCCTGCCGCCGCCGAAGAGAAGAAATCTCCGGCACCCGGTGCGGTCGCCGATCCGGTGGAAGCGATTCGCGCTGAAACCGCCAAGCTGCAGGCGGAACGGGAAAAACTGCAGGCCGAAATGGACCTCGCTGAAGCCCAACTCGACAAGAAGTTGGCGCCCAAGAAATTGGCGATGATCGAAATGCAGACGCAGATGGAGGAATTGAAGGCCCGGATGGACATGACGGACATGCAGCGCCGCAGTGTGGAGGATCCCAAAGTTGTCGAACTGCGCCGCGAGAATGAGCGCCTGCTGCTGGAAACGAGCCTGGCCAAGAACCAGGTGGACAAGGAAGGTTACGACATGCGCAAAGAAGAGAACATCGTGCGCAAGAAAACCAATGCACTCGCCCTGCAGATTGAGCTGCAACAAAAGGAAACCGAGGCCCGCACCTATGCCTCCGGCAAAGCGCCCTCCTACCTCAAAGATCCGCTGCAAGGCAAGAAACTCGTGCTTTCGGACCGTTGCATTCCGCTCAACGGCGTGGTCACGGGGAAGACGGCTGACAACGTTGTGGAGCGCATCAATTACTACAACAATCGCGACCGCGAAGCTCCCATCTTCCTGGTCATTGATGATTGCCCCGGCGGCAGCGTCATGGCGGGTTACAAGATCATGAAAGCCATGCATGGCTCCCAGGCGCCGGTCTACACCGTCGTCAAATCCTTCGCCGCCAGCTTGGCGGCTTGCTTGACGACGCTGGCAGAACGGTCGTTCGCTTATCCCAACGCGATCATCCTTCACCATCAGCTTTCCGCAATTGGCATGGGCAACCTGACCCAGCAGCGCGAAGCGGTGAAGGAACTCGAAGAATGGTGGAAGCGCCTCGCTGACCCGATCGCCCAAAAGATGGGAATCACCCGCGAGGAATTCATTGCCCGCATGTATCAGAAGTCATCCACCGGTGACTGGAATGAATTCGCTGATGATGCCCAGAAACTGAAATGGGTGGATGTGATTGTCGATGAGATCGAGGAGACCGCACTGCTGCGTCATCCCGATACCCAGCCGCAGGTGCAGGCTCCTGCGCCCGTTCGGTCGGAAGGCGAAGTCGGCGCGCACGTGTCCAGTCCGGACGTCATCAGCAGCGCGGATGAGCGCGGCAAGCCCATCGCTCTCCTGCCTCGGTTGAATCCGCTGGATGCCTACTGGCTGTACAATCCGGATAGCTACTTCCGCATGCAGTAAGCCCGTCCATGGAACTCAATCCCTGGACCACGCTCAGCACGCGCGAAACCTACGCCAATCCGTGGATTCGTGTCCGCGAGGATCAGGTGATCAATCCGAGCGGCGGCCAGGGCATCTATGGTGTGGTGGAATACCAGAACCACGCCGTCGGTGTCGTGCCGGTGGACGAAGAAGGTTACACTTGGCTGGTTGGGCAATGGCGCTACTGCCACGAGCGCTACGAATGGGAGATCCCCGAAGGCGGCTGCCCGCCCGGCGAAGACCCAGCCGAGTGTGCGCGGCGGGAGCTCTTGGAGGAGACGGGCATCGTGGCCGCCGTGATCGAGCCGCTGCTCACCGGCATTCAGCTTTCCAATTCCACCACCAACGAGGTCTGCGACATCTTCGTGGCACGCGGCCTTACCTTCACCACGGCCTCCCCGGAAGAAACCGAACAACTTCAGGTGCAGCGTGTGCTCTTGAGTGAAGCGATCGCCATGGCTCTGGATGGACGCATCCGTGACAGTGTCAGCGTGATGGCGCTGCTGCGGCTGGCTCACTAATCTCCGCCACGAACAGACGCGTCCAAGATCCGTCGCTCACATTGTAGTAGATGCGTTTGCCATCGGCGCTGAAGGCCGGATGCGGATGGGATCGCCGCCACGAGCGCGCGCCTTGATTGTTCGCAAACTGATGCAGCAAAACGTGACTGCCGCCATTCGCGTCCGCCAGGACAATGCCCCAGTCAGTCTCTTTGCCACCCAGCTTGTCCATCGTCGTATCCGTCACGCGCAGTTTCCCATCACGGCTCACCGAGGGGTGGTCGCCTCGGCAGGAGGGGATGCCTGCGAGGCGTTTGTATGCCCCGTCGTTGCTGTCATACACCAAGTTGCCGGCTTCGGCGATATGCCGTGAATCCGGCATCCAGGAGGGGTGGCCCCACTTGGCGTTCATATAAAGAAAGCGCTTCTCCTCGAGGCTGTAACA
>JAXMIV010000166.1:0-2629 GCA_034377045.1 Prosthecobacter sp.
TGGCGGTGGCGCGGGCGGCGGCTGCTCCGGTGATGGCGGCTGCGGCTTCGAATCGTCTGGATTGGCAGATGGAGCAGGCTGGGACATGAGCAAACAGTAATAATCCGAAACCGGACGGCCGGTTTTAGAACTCGTCGCCTCCGACCGTGAAGGTCACATTGCTGATCTTGGCCTTGGCCATGGAATTGAGCACATCGATGACTCGCTCGTAACGCGCCTGCTCTTCGGCCTGAATGGTGACCATCACCTTGGCATTGCGGCTGTCGGCCTCCTGCTTCAGGCGCATCAGTGTGCCGGTGAAGTTTGGCAGCGCCTTGTCGGCCGGCGTATCGAACTCTTCCTCATTGAGCGTGACGATGCCGGTTTCTTCCACCGTCACGATGATCTCATCTGGCGGCTGTGTCTCATTGGTGGGAACTGCCGGAGCCACGCCCGGAAGCGTGGTCTTGAGTTCGCGCTCCACCTTCACAGCACCGGCCATGACCATGAAGAAGAGCATGATCACGAACACAACATCGATCATGGGCGCGATCTGGAAGCCCATCACGAGCTGTTCGGACTCAAGGACCTGATGCTTTTTTTTGCCGTGTGCCATGGTTAGGAATCCTGGTTGAGGGCGGAGAACGAAATGTCATCGATGCCTGATTGGGCAATCAAGGCCATGACCTTCTGAATCTCGATGGCAGGCACTTCACGGTCGCCGCGAATCACCACCCGGTAGGTGGGATTGCTATTTTTGCGCTGCGTCAGGATGTCCACAATCTCCTCGTTGGAGTAGGCACTCTCATTGAGCTTGATCACCGACTCCTGCTTGGCGGCCACCCACCGAATGTTGATGGCGGCCTCAAACATGGAGTTCTTGCCCTCCTTCTTTTTGGCATCCGCCGCGACAGGGAGTTTGATGTCCTTGTCGATCTTCAGCACCTGCGCCGAGGTGATGCTCATGAAGAAAATGAGCAACACCAGCAGCACGTCAATCATCGGAGCGATTTGAAACTCCGGTTCGCCGTCACCTCCGCCTGCGCTTGCCATAGTGTTAAGAAATTAGTGGTTAAACGAGGATCCGCTCAAATCAGGCCGGAACCGCTGCTGCGGGCAAATGCTCGCCGCCACCCGCCACCCAATTGGGGATCGCCGCATAAAACTCCTCTTCGCCCACATGCGCATCTTTGAGATGGCTGTAGGGCATTTTGCGGAAGAGGCCGGAAACCACTTCTTGCAGTCCATGCATGGCGCCCTGGAGCCGATTGCGCAGGAAATAGAAGAACATGAACGCAGGCACCGCGATGAAAAGGCCGGAGGCCGTGGCGATGAGCACCTCACCAATGGCGCCCGAGAGCTTGCCAGGATCACCCACGCCGCTGGTTCCCAACGTCGCGAAAGCACTCATCATCCCGGTCACCGTGCCGGTCAGACCGATCATGGGAGTACACACACCGATCACCGAAAGATAGTTGATTCGCGTTTGAATGATCGAGTTGGTTTTGTTCAGTTCCGTGAGCAGCGCGCCCTCGACCGCGTCCTCGCCATCCCCGACAAAACTCAAGGCCACCCGTGAGACATCACAGAAAGGGGAATTGTTGTTCTTGCAGAACTGATAGGCGCCGACGTAGTCACCCGCCCGGAACAGGTCCTGAACCTGGGCCACCTGCGCAGGCGGAGCCAGCTTCTTGACACTGGTGCGCATCCAAAGATCCACCGTCAGCCAGATCAAGGCGATGGAACAAGCGCCAATGGGATACATGACCCAGCCACCTTCATGGATGCGGTCCATCAAAGTCTTCGTTTGGATATCGGGAGCGGCGGCAGCAGCCGCGGGAGCCGGAGCCGCTGGTTCCTGGGAAAATACCGGAGCGACGACTGCGAGGTTACCGAAAACCAGCAAGGCGAAAACGCCTGCTCGGAAGAAGCCTTTGAGGAGGTTTGGGGTCATGGTGGGGAGGGAGCGAGGTTGCATGGGTGATATTAGGATTTGGAATCTTTTTTGGCAGCTTCGCCTTCTTTAGGCTGTTCCGCCGCGGGTTCTTCTTCAGGCTCGTTTTTCATGCCGTTGATCGCGGCCTTTTCCTTGGTGGCGGTCTCGGCGATCGCTGAACCAGCATAGGTTTCCGCAAGACGGGCAAAAGTCTTCTCGGCATCCTCGTAACGTTTCATCTTCACCAGCATCTGCGCCGCCTTCATTTCCGCATCGGGAACGCGTTGCACCTGAGTTCCATAAAACACCGGGATGCGCAGATACGCCATCAAGGCCTTCTCCCACTCCTTCTTTTTGGCATGGATGTCCGCGATGATGGACCAGATGGCAGCGGCAACCGCCGAGTCATTGGTCTCAGACAAGATGCTTTCGGCCTCGGCGAGGATCGATGCATACTCCGACGAAGTCTGCCGGTCGATGTCGAGTTGGATGACCCTCAGTTTCATTTTTTGCTCGTCGCTCAGCGACAGCGTTTTGACCTGAGGGATCATCTTCACCGTCTCTTCAAACTTGCCGGCCTGGCTCAAGGTTTCGACGTAAGCGAAGAACATCTCGGTGTACCAGTTGCCTTTGATGTCCTGGAATTGCTCGAAAAAGTCCATCCCCTTCTTAATCATGGCGATGGCTTCGTCACCTTTGCCCTGGCTCATCAGC
>JAXMIV010000167.1:0-14633 GCA_034377045.1 Prosthecobacter sp.
TGCGGCCAGATCGGCCGGTTCGTCCACAAGCGAATTTCCTTGAGCGTTCCAATCGCGCCCTGCTCGATCCATTCCTTGGCCAGGCGCTGGCCTTCCATGGTGCGGCCCTGGTTGCCCATCTGCGTGACCACGCCGGCAGCCTTCGCCGCCTTGTGCAGGTTGCGCACTTCCTCGATGTAATTGCACATCGGCTTCTGCACGCAAACGTGCTTCTTATTCCCGACCGCGTGCATCGCCGCGGTGTAGTGCGTGTGGTCGGGAGTGGAGACCGTGACGCCGTCGATGTCGTTGCCCATCTCATCGAGCATTTTGCGGAAGTCAGTGAACAACCTTGGCGCCCGGGAAGAGGAGTCGCCTGCCTTCAGGTGATTTTCCTCGTTCTTCTTCGCCGCCTCATCCAGGCGCTTCTGATCCACATCCACCAGGGCCACAATGTTGTGCTCCATGGTAATGGCCTGCGTGTCCGACTGGCCTTTGCCGTTGGCGCCGATGACGGCGACGTTCAAGCGCTTGCCGGCGGCGCCCTGACCGCGCAGCAGAAGATTCGGACCGGTAAAAGTTCCGGCAGCAAGGCCGGCGGTGGTGCCGAGAAAGTGACGGCGTGAGATGATGTTAAGACCCATGAGGTTTAATTGGTTTGGTTCGAGTTGGACCGGGATAAACGCCACGTTTTCCCGAAGATTGCGACCGGATGTTAGGACCTGACCGGAAAATGAGCAAGGCGGTGTTGGAAAACTCCGCCGGGGCGCCCCCGCCTCCCTAAGTCCGTGCAGCGGTATTTACAAAGGGGCAGGTTGCCATTAGACTGCACGTTCCATGAAGTTTTGCCGTCCCGTTTCCCTGGCCCTCGCCTGCCTTCTCGCGCTGGCGGTTCCAGCCTACCCCCAAACCCCCGGCGTTGACGCCCCATCCGACCAGTTTTTTCGCGGGTTCCTGCTCAAAAGTGAAGCGGAAAAGATGGAGTCCACCGGCAATCTCGCCGGCGCTCTCTCCCTCTACCGCCAGATGCAGTCCATTTTCGACGGGTTGGCGCAGTCTTACCCGGAATGGCAGTCGGACATGCTCAGCAATCGCCGCTCCCTAACCCAACAGGCCATCAGCCGGGTCGAAGCGCGGCAGTCGCAACCGATGCCAGCCGCCGCCGCACCGGCCCCCATTCTCGCTCCCGCCCCGGCCCCCGCATCGGCGGGTCTCATTGCCCCCGCTGGCGCCATTCCCACTCCCGGAACCCTCGCGACACCGGCTTTGGCCTCCTCCACGACCGGCGCCTTGCCAAGTCTCAGTGACGCCCTCACCCAGTGGGAGCAAGCGTACCGCCAGCGGCTGCTCCTGCTAGAATCCCAAAACAGCCAAATGCAGCTCGATCTCGGCAAGTGGCAGCAGTGGTACCAGTGGGCCTCCGGTGAAATCACCACGGCGCGCGGCGACAAAGAAGCCCTCGGCAAGAAGTCCGCCGAGCTCGAAAAAGCCGTCAAGTCCATGGAAAAGGAAGTCGCCGAAGGCCGCGCCTCCAGCGGCCAGTTGGAAACACTCACCAAGGAAAAACTCACCCTCGAGGTCGAATACCGCAAAACCACTCAGCGCCTCGCCGCCGCCGAACAAGCCTCCAAGGAAGCCTCACAAAAACTTGCCGATGCCTCCCTGCGCGTTTCCGGCCTGGAGACAGAGCGCAACAAGCTCCTGGCAGAGCGTGATGAGGCGATCAAGAAACGTGACGAAGCCGTCAAGGGGCGTGACATCGCCGTTCAGGAACGCAATACCGCCACCGCCCAGAATCTGGGCATGAAGACGGAACTGGAAACCCTCAAGAAAACCAGCGCCAGCGGCGACATGCAGCGCCTGATGGCGGAAAATGAGCGCCTCCGCAAAGAGCTGGACACAGCGCAGAAACAAGTGGCCAGTCTGAAAAGCGACGTCACCCGGAAAGACCAGGAACTCGTCCAATTGCGCGGTCAGCTCACCTCCTTGCAGGGAGAATTGGCCACCCTGCGCCAGCAGAGCAGCACCTACCAGACTCAGGTCGCTGATCTGACCGTCCAGCTCAAAAAACTCCAGGAAAACACGCCCCCTGCCGGCATGGATCCCAAACTGGCCCAGGAAAACACCTTGCTGCGGGAAATCGTCATGCGCCAGTTGCGCAGCCAGTACCGCCAGCAACAAGCCAAGGACCTCGTCATCGCCGAATTGCAAAAGACTGAAGGCGTCTCCCAGGATCTTCTCAAGCAGGTGGAAGAATTGAAGAACGCGCGCATGATCCTCACGCCGGATGAGGAGAAAATGTTCACCGATCCGCAGATCAAGGAAATGCTCGGTCGTGACAGCATCCAAGGCACCCTGATCGCCAGCGCCGGCAACAAGCCCACCGCACCTGCCGCCCCAGCCGCGGCGGCCAACCCCGCCACCCCGGCGGAAGGCTTGATCGATAAAGCCAACGAGACCTTCGCGAACAAGAAATTCCCCGAAGCCGCCGCCCTTTATGAAGATGCCTTGCGCGCCGATCCGAAGAGCACCACCGCCCTCGTCGGCCTGGGCTATTCGCGGCAGCGTGAGGGCAAACTCCAGGAAGCCGAGGCCGCCTTGAAAAAATGCCTCGCCCTCGATCCGAACAACGAACCTGCCTCCTTCCATCTTGGCGTCACCCACTTCAAGCAGCAGCGCTGGAATGACGCCATGACCGACTTTGAAAAGGCCCTGGCCAAGCGCGCCCAGAATGCCAACGCCCGCCACTATCTCGGCATCATCTCCACCAAGCTGAACCTGATGGAGCGCGCCGAACGCGAATTTAAGACCGCCATCGCCATCGAACCCAGCTACGGCGAAGCCCACTTCAACCTCGCCGTCCTCTATGTCACCTGGGATCCCCCCCAGTGGGACAAGGCCAAGGCTTCCTACGACGAGGCCCTCAAGCAGGGCGTCTCCCCGGATGCAGCCCTGGAGAAACTGCTCACGAACAATGGCGCGAAATCCATCTCCGTCCGCTGAGCCGAGGTGATGGCGTGATCCCTCCATCCGATCCATCATCCGCGGCGCCCATAGCCGCCGCCCTCGTCGTTTGGTTTCGCGAAAACGGCCGCGATTACCCGTGGCGGCGCACCCGCGATCCCTACGCGATTCTCGTCTCGGAGGTCATGCTCCAGCAGACGCAGATCACCACCGTGCTCGAGCGCGGCTACTACGCACGCTGGCTCGCGCAATTCCCTGATTTCACCACCCTCGCGGCGGCCTCCGAGGCGGAGATCCTCAAAGCCTGGGAAGGCCTCGGCTACTACCGCCGTGCCCGCAATCTGCAACGCCTCGCTCAAACCGTCGTCGCGGAGTGTGGCGGCAACTTCCCCTCCGATCCCGCCGCCATTCGCGCCCTTCCGGGCATCGGCCCTTACACCGCCGGCGCCATCGCCAGTTTCGCCTTCGGCCTGCCCGAACCCATTGTCGATGGCAACGTCGCCCGAGTTCTCTCCCGTCTCGACAACGACGCGACCCCCATCGACTCCACCGCCGGCAGCAAGCGGCTCTGGGAGCGCGCTGCGGGTCTCGTCCACGCCACCGATGATCCCCGGTCCCTCAACTCCGCGCTGATGGAGCTTGGGCAAACCCTCTGCAAATCCGGCAAACCTCTCTGCGATCAATGCCCCGTTCAGCGCCACTGCCGCGCCGTCGATCCCGCGGCCCTGCCGGTCAAGAAAACGCGCACCACCTTAACTGCGGTGACTGAACGCGTCTTCTTCTCGCACAGTGCCGAAGGCGTGCTGCTGGAACGCGAAACCGGCAACCGCCGCACCGGTCTCTGGAAACTTCCCGCCCTGCCTGAATCCGCGTCCGCCGCCTCAGCACCACCCCCCGTCCTTCTCAAAGCCAACTACGGCATCACCCGCTACAAAGTCACACTGTGGGTTCACGCACCGCCTTCAGCACCCGCCCAGTGGCCGGAAACCCACCAGTGGATTCCCCACGACCAACTCACCACCACCGCCATGCCCAGCCCCTACCGCCGCGCCCTGGAAAGCCTGCTGCGGGAGCGCGAGTTTCGTTTGGGGTAGATCCGTCGCCCGATTCATTCCAGGGTATCCGCTCGTCGAGCCAGGAATGGAACGACGTCCACCGCCTGCGCCGCACGCGCCAGCCGCGCGCGAATGTCGTCAGAAAGGAGAGCCAGATCGCCATCACCAAAATAGGATAGAGCTTTCAGCGTTGGAACAGGTGCAAATTGTGGATAGAGCGCACGCGCGGCACCCAGCATCTCAGACAGAGTTATTCCGCTGCTCAGCAGTCGATCAATATCGTGGTAGTCTTTCCGTTCCGCGCGTACCTGAACCACCTTCACCTTTTGCGCCGCCAGATCGAGCAACGAAGCGACCTTCAGGCCGTGTCCAACGGCCTTCCCTGGATCACCTACCCGTCCAAAATCCAGGCCTCCGAAGAACGACACCTTCACCGGCCCACCTCGCTCCACAACAAAAGTCGCCGTGTTCGGTGCGGCCTGCACCAGCATCGTTCCGCGCAGCCAATCCAAACTCGATTGCAACGTCCCCGCATCAATGGGAGTGCTGGTGAAGAAATCGAAATCCACCGATTGCCGGCCTCCCAGGCGCAGGGCAATCGCCGTTCCGCCATAAAGCACAAAGTGCCCCGGCAGATCCGACAGCTCGGGCCACAGCGCCAACTGCGGCGGCGGCAAGACCTCCAACTGAGGGTGAAATGTTTCCATCATGGCAATCGGCGCTCCGGCAAAGGCGCGGACGGCAATCCCAGGCGTCCGCGCCAGTAAGCCCACGATCTGGCGTCCAGGATGCCTGGAGGCGCATCGGATAGCGCTTTGCGAAAGGCGTCTCGGCCGTACTCGGCCAACATCGCCACACAGTCTTCCCAGGTGCCCCACATCATGACGCGGCACAAAAACTCATCTGTCGCCGCCAGGGTCTCCACAGGCTCCTTCCACCACGCCACGCGGCGGGCGATCTCCTCCGTGGGAGTTGATGTCACGGGCATGGTCACGGCGCGAATCTAGGACGCAAAGGCCTCCCTTTCCAGTTTTCTTGTCCACGATCTTTTCCCATTGACGCCGCCCGCTCCTATTCCCCAGCATAGGCGGGTGAAAACATGGGTGCTCTTTTTGGTGATGCTGACAGGCTTCCTGCATGCCGCACCGCCTAACCTACTTTTGATTGTCAGCGACGATCAACGCCCCGATACCATCCACGCTCTTGGCAACCCCGTCATTGAGACTCCACACCTCGACCGCCTCGCCGCCCGCGGCACCGCCTTCACGCGCGCTTATGCCGGCTATCCCATCTGCTACGCCAGCCGTGCGGAAATCATCACTGGCTGCCCCGCCTTTCGCGCCTTTCCCAAGTACCCCAGCGGCGCGATCGATTCCTCCCTGAAAACCTTCGCGGCCACCTTCCAGGCGGGTGGTTATCAAACTTGGTATTCCGGCAAATGGCACAACGACGGCCATCCGAAAAATCGCGGTTACACCGCCACCAGTGGCCTCTACAGCAGCGGTGGCGCCAAAAGCGTATCGGAACCGCAGACCGACCCGCGCGGTACCCCGCGCACCGGCTACCGCGGCTGGACCTTCAAGACCGACGATGGCAAAGTCGAACTCGACAAAGGCGTCGGCCTGCAACCCGACAACAGCCGCCACATCGCCGACGGCGCCATCGCCGCCGTGCGCGAAACCCCGGCGGACAAACCCTTCTTCCTCCACGTCAATTTTGCCTTTCCTCATGATCCACGCCTGTGGCCGCCCGGCGCCGAAGGCCGCTACGATCCCGCCAAGATGCCTCTGCCAAAAAACTTCGCGACCGTACACCCTTTCGATCACGGCAACTTCGACGGACGAGATGAGCTCCTGCTGCCTACACCGCGCACCGAGGCCGCCGTCCGCCAGGAACTCGCCATCTATTACGCCATGATCAGCGACGTTGATTCCCAGATCGGCCGCATCGTCGCCGCCCTCGAAGCCGGAGGCCGGCTCGACAACACGATCATCGTCTTCACCGCCGATCAAGGCCTCGCCCTCGGCAGCCACGGCCTGCTCGGCAAGCAGAACGAATACGAGCACAGCATCCGTGCGCCCTTCATCATCGCCGGCCCCGGCGTGCCCGCCGGCCAGCGCAGCAGCGCCCTGGTCCAATTGCGCGACATCTTTCCCACCTGCTGTGATTTGGCTGGCCTAACTATACCTGCGACCGTGCAAGCCAGCAGCATCGCCCCACTCCTGCGGGGCAAGGTGGCAACCATTCATGATTTCGTCGTTGGCACCTTCACTGATACCCAACGCATGATCTGCGACCCGCGTTGGAAGTTCATCGCCTATCCCCAAGCCAATCGCGAACAACTCTTCGACCTTCAAACCGACCCCGATGAACTCCACGATCTCAGCGCCGATCCCGCCCAACGCGAACGCCGCGACGAACTGCGCGCGCGTCTGTCCACCTGGTGCCGCGAGAATGGCGACAAGATGCAGAAATAACGTTCGTTACCCATCAACACCATGAAACCTCTTCGCATCCTTCCCCTGCTGACGATTCTGTTTCTCAGCCTTCTGGTTCCTTCCCTCAGCCACGCTCAGAAGGGGCAGCGCAAAAGGCAACTTCCCACCCCGGACCTGACCAACGAGCGTTACGGCCCCCACGAGCGCCATGTCCTCGATCTCTGGAAAGCCAAGTCCGAGACCCCGACTCCCCTGGTCGTGTACATTCATGGCGGCGGCTTCCGCGCCGGCAGCAAAGAATCCATCTCGAACGGCATGCTCATCGCCCTCCTCGCCAAAGGCGTCTCCGTCATGGCCGTGAACTACCGCTTTTCACCTGAGGTCACGTTTCCCGCTCACTACATGGATTGCGCCCGCGCCATTCAGTACGCGCGCTCCCATGCTGCCGAGTGGAACCTCGATCCCAAACGCATCGGCGCCACCGGCAGTTCCGCCGGCGCTGGCACCTCCCTTTGGTTAGGCCTCCACGATGACATGGCCGATCCCGGCAACGCCGACCCCATCATGCGCCAATCCACCCGCCTCTCCTGCATGGCCGTCATGGGCGCGCAAAGCACCTATGATCCCCTGGTCATCAAGGAATGGATCGGCGAAGCCGCCGCCCGGCATCCCGCGCTCGAAGGTTTTTATGGCCTCACCTGGGATCAATACGGCACGCCCGCCGCACGCGAGATGTTCAAGAAGGCCGCGGCCATCACCTACCTCACCAGGGATGATCCGCCCGTGATCGCCTTTTATTCAGAACCACGCGGCCCGCTGCCTGCCGATGCCAAACCCGGCCAGGGCATCCATCACATCAACTTCGGCCTCAAGCTCAAGGAGCAGATGGACAAACTCGGCATCGAATGCACCATCCGCCACCGGGACGAAGGCCCAAACGTGGACCAGGAAACCGTCGACTTTTTCCTCAAGCATCTCTCGGTCAAGGGCTAGCACGCCCACCAAGGAGGAGGCACGCCCGTTGGCAGCATCTTGCTGACGTCCGCCGGGTTTTCCCCCACGCGGATGCCGTGCGAGTTGGCAGCGGGAACACCGTCACCGTCTTCAATCTCGCCGGGAACAGCTTTCGACTAATCACCGCCATTCACTACCAGACTCAACTCGTCTTTGTCCTCCGCCTCCTGACCCACGCCGAATATTCGAAGAATCGCTGGAAACTCGAACTATGAAAACCGCCTCATCTTCCGGAACAAGCGCGCCGCTTGGTTACAAGGACTTGCCGCGTGACTACAGCGGCCTGTGCAAACTGCTGCTGCCACGCCCCATTCACAATCGCCGCCAGGCAAACCGGGTTGGGCAGTTGGTCGACATTCTTGCTGTCCATGAGACTCGCCTTTCCGCCAACCAGAAGGATTACCTGGAGATCTTAGCCGAACTCCTGGAATCCTGGGACACGGCACAAGCTCCCGACTTGGCAGAAAGCACGACTCCTGCTGCATTTCTCGATCTGCTGCTCCAGACGTCCGGGCAAACCGCCGCATCCGTGGCGCGGGCTGTCGGCTTCGACCGTTCAGCCCTGACACGCTTGCTCAAGGGAGAACGTGCCTTCACAGTGGCCCAAGCCCGAGCTCTCGCCGCTCACTTTGCTGTTGATGCCGGAGTGTTCCTCGGGCTCTCACGTCAGTAAGCCCCACTCCCCCTACGCCTCAATCCACACCGGCGTGCCGACGGACACCTGATCGTACAATTCCATCACGTCCGCATTGCGCATCCGCACGCAGCCGTGGCTGGCGGCGCGGCCGATGGCTTTTTCATCGTTGGTGCCGTGGATGTAGATGTAGCGATGAAAGGTGTTCGCATTCCGGGGTTCCTGTCCGTACAGCCAGAGGATGCGCGTCAGCACCAGATCATCCGTCGTGGACCTGTCCGGGGTCCATTGGCCCACGGGTTGGCGCGATTTGAAAATGGTGCCACTGGCCGCGCCTTCGCCGTGCTTTTCCGCCACCGCAAACCTGCCCACGGGCGTCTTGTAGCTGCCTTCCAGGAAACCAATGCCGAACTGCGAGGTGCTGCACGGCCAGCTTTTCAACAGCCGCGATCCTTCCCAAAGCGCGAGGCGTTGGGTTCCGATGGACACTTCAATGCGTTTCATGCGTTCAACACTTGCGTCAGCGCTTCCGCGATCCGCTCCGGCGCGATTCCAGTGATGCAATACGGCTCCGGATGAATGCAGTTCCAATGACACTGATAGCAGTCGATGGGATTGTAAATCCATCTTTGCCGCTCGCTCCGGCGCCATGGCGCAAAAAAACCAAAATGCCCGCCGCCGAGCAGAAAGACACCCCGCTTGTCCATCGCCGTCGCCAGATGCGCGGGCGCTGAATCATTGGCAAGGATCACGCCCGCCCGAGCCAGCACCTCGATCAACGCCACCGCGTCCTTGGGACGATGCCAGGTCCGGCAAGTCACTCCTGCCTCCTTGAAAGCGGTCGCCCAACGCGTTTCGTCCACCATCGGCGGCAGGCACACCTCCACCGGCATCGGCCGCGCCGACACTATCAGCCGCACGGCCTCCGCCAGGAGCGCGGCGGGATAGATGCGCAGCGGATCACCAGCCTCCGGACAGACCAACAGCGCATCGCCGTCAACCGGTTGTGCTGATCGCACTTCCGGCAGCATTTCCGCCAGCGCCACGGGTTCGCCGATCGCCATTTCCACCACCCGCCGATGCGCCTCCAGTTCCAGACACTGCGGCTGCGGCGCTTCCGGGTATTCGGCCAGTTGCGCCACTGGGTAGTCCAGGCAGACACTCTCCCACGGCTGCTTCACCCGTGAAGCATAACACCTCCCTGGCGCCAACAGCCGCGCGACGCTGTGCAGGTAGTCGGAAGGCTGGTGACGCAGGCACACCAGACGCTCCACGCTCACGTTCCGCAACGGCGCCGAATGGCCGAACAAAAAGGATAAATAGTCGGGGAAAAAATGCCCGCAAAATGACGGCAAAACGAGGAGAGTCGCCGCCGGAAACTCCGCCCGGAACAGCGGCTCGGCCAAAGGCGAGACCACCAACAATGTGTCCGCCTCATCGAATTTTGCCAGCAGCCGCCGCACCGCGCCCAGCGCCAGGACACCGTCACCCAGCCGGTCCAGCTTCAACACGCCTAACGCAAAGCGTCGTTGCGGCTTGGCTTTCCTGGCCATTGCGGCGCCCAGGGTCAGGCGATACAGCAGTTGGCGCAGCATCGTCTTCATCGGCTGAGCGCAGGTTTCAGCAGTTCGAGGTAATCGCGTTCCGCCTTCCGCAGAAAGCTTGGCAAGGCCGCGGCCAGATTCTCCTCCAGATCGCGGACGCATTGATCATACTCCTCCCGGCCGGCGGTCACTGGCAGCGTTCGCACGCCAGGAACCAGTTTGGCTGAGAACAACCGGCTGTCATTGCCGATCAAGAGCACCGGCTTGCCCATCGCCGCCGCCGCCACGCCGCCATGCACCCGGTTCACGAGAGCGAACTGGCACCCCGCATACGCCTTGAGGCAGTCCCTCCAGTCTAACGTCAAGCTTCGCGGCAACTCCGGCAGCAACCGTCCGGCCTCCTCATATTCCCGGTGGTCATGGCACACCATCAGGCAGGGGTGCCGCCGCGCCAAAGCCCGTGCGCTTTCGCAAAAGCGCCTCTCCCAGGCCAGGCGCACTGTCTCGCCTTGTTCCGCCAGGTCATAGTGCCCGGCCGCCGGCATGTAATTGAGGGCCACATAGTCCCGCGGATCGTAGGGAACGCCCGCCGCCTGAGGCGCGAAGATGGAAGGACAAGGCAGCAGCGGCACCTCATGCCCGCATTGCCGGACGATTTGTTGGGCCAGGCAATCCCGTACCGTCGTCAGGCTCGCCGCCGAGGTGAAGTCCTGGATGAATTTCCGGCATGCCGGATCCTCCCAAACCTCGCTGCCATCTGAAGCCAGCGCCTGGCACGATCCCGCCCCCAGGTTGAGCAATGGCACGCGATCCCGCACCCGTGTCCATCGCCGTTCAATCAGCGGCCCAAACCACTCCGTGCCGGCGCAACTGGAGTAACGATTCTTCCAGTACACCGGCGCCCCGCATTGCACGACAATGTCACTGTTGAGTATCCCATCCGTCTTTTCGTTCAGAGGCAGTGAATCCGCCAGATTCGACAACACCAGCCTCTGCGGTAAGCCACGCGTCCAGGCATCCAGCTTCTCTGAAAAACCTCCGCGCACCGTCAGCGGAAAATGTTTATGCACCACGCGGGCTTCGACCCCGCCCAGGATCTTTTCCAGCAACCAAACAATCCCCTCCCGCACAAAGTCGTCGCCGACATTGTGACGCACCGTCGAGATCAGGCAGACGCGCGGCTTCATGATAAGCCCCGCCTCCGCAACCGCCGCACCCAACTCTTCAGCCAATGGCGGCCTCCATTCACGGACCAGTGGGAAGCCGGCAAGCCGGCAACCTTTTGCAAATACTCGCGATCCGCTTCCACCCAGGCCGCCACCTCCGCCGGATGCGTCAAAGGCAACGGCATCTCCAACGTCGCCAGTTTGCCACGCGGATCATCAGCCGCGCGAGTGTGTGTAGCGTCGGCGCCAAAACCAATGTTCGCCACCAGGTGGCGCGCCGGCACGATATTCAGGCCTCCCAGGATCATCTTCGCATAGGCCCACTGATAGTCCCACGTGTCAATGCGGCCCTCATGCACCGCGTCAAAGATCTCCCGCCTCCAGTCAGCTTCGAAAGGTTCCGGGCACTGGCCTTGCAACCGGCGGCTGTCCCGGTGTTCCGGCCAGGAGGTCATGTGAACGTCGTAACACGCCCAAGCCCGCCGCCAGGTCGCCCAGCCCCAGACCGGACCGAACCGCGAAAAAAAGTAACTGTCGCCGCCCGGCTGGCGGCCCGTCAGGTTGCTGCCACAAACCTGCATGACCCGGTGGTCGTCGGCATACCGCTCCAGCATTTCCTCGCAAAACCGGAAAAACGTCGGATCAGGCACACAATCGTCCTCCACCACAATGACTCGCTCGTGCTGGGAAAACGCCCAATCGAGCGCACTGCTGACGGCCCTTTTGCAACCCAGGTGTTCCGGCGCGTAACGTGTCGCCAGCACACACGGCCAATCCACCCCTTCAGCGACCAATTCCCGGGTCCGCTGACAGACTATCTGCTCCGCCTCCGTGGCAGGCGCGTCCGCTGCCACCAGAAGCACAGCCGGGCGCACTTCCCGCAAGCGCCGGAGCACCTGCTCCGTGAGCGCGGGACGGCGGTAGATGAGAAGCAGGACGGCGACGGGCGCTCGCATAGGTTTCACGATTCCTAACCCGCCCGCAGGTTCGACGCGAACCTCTTTTCAACGCCGGGGCTTCCCTTGGAGTTCCCCGCACCAGGCTCCCTCAGGCAGACGCTGCAATCGCAGCCTCTGCGCCATGAGTTTTATGGAAATTGTAATTTATATCATTTACCATTTTACACATTTATTACAGCTATTATAATTTCTAGATTGTACACCCCCTCGTTTCCTATGTTTACTCGCCGATTCTCTCTTACTGAATTGTCCTGGAGTCTGCTCCTGACACTTGCCGTCCTATTCGGATCGCCCAGTGTCCAGGCAGCGCTGCCGCTCTCTGGCAAAGCCGGCTGGACCACCATCATGTATGGCGCCTTGGGCGACCCCATTGATGACAGTCAGGCCGGTGCGGCGGATACCGACATCGTCGGCGACGTCTCCCACGGCTCGCTGTACACGATGTTCGATGACAACGGCACCGTGACCACCTCCGATGACACGCTGATGTTCCGCATGCGCATCGGCAACCCCACCAGCAGCACTGACTTCGCCGGCGTCGGGATTGTCGGCATGGACGCCAACCTGGACGGCAAGATCGACCTCTTCATGGCCATCGATGGCCGCAACAACACCCGCTCGGTCTTGCTGATGGATCCCGGCACAGGCGCCAACATCTCGCCGAGCACGACTTCCACCTCGCTGCTGCCCTCCGGATGGCTGGCGAGCGGCGGCATCTATGCCTTCAACTCCAGCAACTACCTCGTCGCCGGCGTCGACGGCGCCAACGACCCGCATTGGAACACGGACAGCGATTTGGATGACGACGGTCACCAGGATGCCTTTGTCACCTGGCGCGTACCCATGCCCGATCTGGCCACCGTCATGGCGAAGCCCTCGCCCGCCGATCGCAGCGGCACTTACGGTCCGCGCGGTGCCACCGGCATCGCTGGTTACGATCAAAACACCATCGTACAGTATGTGAATTTTACTCAGACCCAGCACGGGCCGATCAACGGTGACCTCAACGGCATTGGCGCCAGCTATGACAAGAACGCCACTTTCTCCTCCCTGGGCGCCTTTACCGCACCCATGTCAGCCGCCAATCCCGTCAGCGCCTCCGACAAAGTCACCATCACCAAGCCGGTGGACGCCAACGGCTACATCAACGCGGCCGAAGACGACGCCTTCACCGTCAGCGGTACAGCCACCGCCAATGGCTGGGTGAAACTCACCATCAGCGATACCGATGCCGGAACGGCCGACGTCGTCGTGTGGGTGCAAGCCGATGGTGCCGGCGCCTGGAGCGCCACCGGCCTCGATTTGAGCGGCCTCGCCGAAGGCACCCTCACCTTTGCGGCCGACCTGGTTACCGCCAGTGGCGGCAGCACCATCGTCACCGGCGCCACCGGCGACACCACCACCGCGATCCACGACACCATCCCTCCGGTGATTGGTGTGGACGCGCTGGCCACCGCGGGCAAACCCGTCATCAGCGGCACCAGTACCGACATCCCCGCCGGCTCCGCCATCACCGTCAGCATTGATCCCAATGGCGACGGCGATCTGTCCGACCTCGTCACCTTCACCGCACTTGTCGGCGCCGGCGGCGTCTGGAGCGTTGATACCGCAAGCGTCGCGCCCACTTCGGGTACGTTGTCCGGCAGCGGCCTCACCGCCTATGCCAAGGTCTCCGCGACCGGTAGCGACGCCGCCGGCAATTCCGCCACCGCCGTGGCCATTACCAAGCCCACCGTTCAAGCGCAGATCACCAACGACACCACGCCCGCAATCACCGGTACCTGGGGCGGTACCAACGGCGGCACGGACACCCTGGCCGTCACCGTCAATGGCGTTACCTACACCACCGCGGGCGGTCAGCTTATTATCGGCGGCAATACCTGGACCCTGACCATTCCCGGCGGCAGCGCCCTCACCACCGTCGGCTCTCCCTACGATGTGACTGCCACCACCACACGCGCCGGCACTTCGGTTGATGACCCAACCACCGTCGAGTTGCAGATCGTCAACGGACCCGGCATCGCTATTACCTCCAGCAGCAGCCAGTCCAATCCCAAGCCCACCATCAGCGGCACCTCCACCATCGCCAGCGGCTTCATCACCCTGGTGATTGATCCCAATAATGACGGCAACCTCGCCGATGCCGTCACCTACTCCGTCGCCACCGATGCCAGCGGCAATTGGTCGCTCGACACCAGCTCTACCCTTCCGCTGACTGGCACCTTCCCGCTCGCCGGCATCGTCGGCACCATGGGCGTCACCGCCACCGCCACGGACAGCAACGGCGCCCAGGCCACCGCCACCCAGGCGCTCACCATCACTGTCCGCAGCCTCAGCCTCACTTCCATCACAGCCACCGCCATAGCGGATACCACAGGCACCATCAATAACGCCGATACCGTCATCAATCGCCGTGAGGACGACGCCATCACCGTCTCTGGCAGCAGCATCAATGCGGTTGGCCTAACCGTCACCGTTACCGTGGCGGACAATGACTCCGGTACCACCAATCCCTCCGGCACCGCCACCGTGCAAGCCGACGGCACCTGGTCAGTCACCGGCCTCAATCTGAGCGCCCTTCGCGATGGTTACCTCACCTTCTCCGCCACCATCACCGGCGCCTCGGCTTCCAACACCGCCTACACCCACGATGCCACGGTGCCGCTGATCCGCTTCACCACGGCGTCCACCGTCGACAAAAACGGCGGTTCTGCCGGCGGCGCCATCACCGGCTCCAGTGATTTGGTCGCGGGCACCGTCATTACCGTCACCCTCTCCAGTGGCGGCAGCGGCACCGCCACGGTCGATGCCAATGGCGACTGGTCTTACACCCATCCCTCGACCGCATCCGGCAGCAGCATTGACGTCACCGCCACCCCG